>NZ_JAQSEA010000202.1 GCF_029946185.1 Prosthecobacter sp. | reverse complement strand
CAGGTTCGAACCCTGCATCGCGCACCATCTCGTCCCTTCTTCTTGCTCAACACCCCCGCCTTACCGGCGACGAGCAAATCCTCAATATCTCCTTGATTAAGGATCTCTTTGAACTTGGCGCGTTCTGCTTTTTTCAGCTCGCTCTCCATGACGCTTTTCTCAGGGCCTTGGCTTAGCTGGGGGAGACGCTCACGCACATCCAAAAGACTTCCTCTCGCCGATGTGACAGCGAACCAACCCCTACTCTTATGCCACTCACTCAGCAGCCCTTCGCTCATTCCCCCGAACTGGAACGTCTCGGCCAGGATCTTTTCACCAACATCTCTGACCCCGAACGAGCTGGCAGCGCGGCACTCGGCGTGGGTCTGGCTCTGGCGGGCCTAAAATCCGGTGGACTCATGCGCTGGATTCTTTGTCTGGCAGGCGGGGCATTGGCCCGTCGTGCCATCACGGGACACTGCCCGTTGTATCAGCAATTAAATGTGAGTACCCGCCGCGATCCTTGAGAAAGAGTTCCCACTCACTGCAGTCGATTCGAATGCAGAAAATTGACCTGCGCCCTCACCTTTGCGCACGGTGAGATACCCCCGCCCATTTCCCTGCCGGCATCACTTCATGGGTTGAGGTGTGACCGGTTTAAAGAACAGCCTCGTCCGATTTCGCCCGTTCACCCGGCGCATCGAGCGTGGTCATTTTCCGGGGGGCGCACTTCGCCAACGTACGGACCTAATCGCTGCCGGGACTCGCAGGAGTGCCGCCGGAAGCTCTACGCGACTTTTACCCTCCCACCGACCAAGCCGATGCGATAGGGGCTTTCCGAGGCATGCTCCGCAGGGCGCAGCCTTCAGCTTCGCCCCCGCACTGAAGTCACCCTACGCCTAAACCTGCGGTATCAACTCCCCTTCCCGCTCCAACCTGCCGCGTTGCAGGAGGAGCTGCCCCTGCTTGATGGTGAAGAATTCAAAATGCGGATCGACCGCATCATCGTCGATTTCGCAGCGCAGTTCGCCTTCGGCATCGCCAATGGTTTTGGCGACTTCCATGAATAGTTTCAGGATCACATGCTCGCGCTCCAGGCCCATCCAGGAGAACTCCAGGGATTGCAGGGCCAGGTCCACTTCGATGCCGCTCTCGGCGAACAGGTCGTCCAAATGGTCTGCTGACTCGCGGGATAGGATCTTGAAAGTGAAGTAGCCGTCGTAGGTTCTGATTTCGCTCATGCAGTGGATGCTTTGGCAGGTTTTTTTGGGGGAACCACCTCATCCTTGCATTCGTCTCAAAATTTCCTGTTTCAGTCGCTAGTTCGCGGCAGTGGCAATGCATATATTTCGTTAAATATTAGACGCATTCATTTCGTGGCGCTTTGCACTACATGCGATGCAGGGGGCACTCTATTTTTGAATTTTTCGGATTTTGAGGTATCTAACAGGCCCCTCCGCTTTTCGAACTTCGGAAAGCACCCACCAAAAAAACATGAGTACACCCCTACTCAAAAGGCCGCGTCGTCGCCGTGCCTTTTGCTCCATCCTCAGTACCGTTTTATTTCTCCCGGTGCTCATGCTCACCCCTGCCGGCATGGCGGCGGACGCAATCTGGAGCGGTGGCACTGGAACACTGCTCTGGTCCACCGGGACCAACTGGAATCCAACTGTGGCACCCGGAGCCCTCACCGGCACCACCAATGGCGACACCGCCACATTCAACACGTCACTGGGCGCGACCACGATCACCATCGATGCCGGGCGCAATCTGCGCAGCATGATCTTTGGCACCAGCGCGGCGGGCGGTTTCACCATCGGCAGCGCCGGGGCAGATCTGGGCGAAGCGCTGCTGCTGACCAGCGGTGGCAGCATCGTGATGAACTTCGGCACCACCACGCCGGTGACGCTGAATGCGCCGATGGTCATCGAGCCCACCAGCGGCACAGGGACGGGCACCTACACCTTTTCAAACAACGCGACCGCCACGACCACCAATGACGCGAACCCCTACCCGTTGACCATCAATGGCAGCATCAGCGGCGGCGCGACCACCGGCACTATCACGCTGAACCTCACCTCCACCACCGGCAACCGCAGCAACGATGCCTCCGCCAACCTCATGACCGGGCTGATCTCCGACGGCGCGTCCGCCGGCCTCAGTGTGAACATCTCCGGCACCAGCGGCGGGCAGCTCGGTGTATGGAAACTGTCCAACAATAACAACAGCTACACCGGCAACACCAGCGTGAGCAACGGCACGCTGATCTTCACCAGCATCGCCAATGCCGGGGTGAACAGCGCCATCGGCGCAGGAGACACGCTAAGCGTGGGCGGCGGTTCGCATGTGAAATACATTGGCGGCGCTGCATCCACCGACCGCGCCATCACCAGCGGCGGGCTGTTTTACAACAACGGCACCGGCGCGCTGACGCTGAACGGCACCGTCGCGGCGGGGCTGACCTTCCGGGGCAATCAGCACTTCATCATCAACGGCCTCATCTCCGGCAACAGCAGCATTTCCCGCACGGACGGCGGCACCGTCTTCCTCAACAACAACGCCAACTCCTTCACCGGCGACCTCTCGATCTCCGATGGCGCGTTTCAGGCCGCCACGATCTTTAACAACGGCACCAACTCCGCCATCGGCAACACCGGGCGTCTGGCCTTTGGTCAGGGCAGCGGCACCATCGGGCGGTTTGAATACACGGGTAATACTACCAGCACGAACCGCCTCATCCTCATGCGCAATGATACCGCTGGTACCACCGGACGTGGCACCATCAATGTCATGACCGCAGGGCAGACGCTGACTTTCACCAATGGCGTGCGCGTGAACAACGGTGCAGCACTGAACGTCGCCGAGCTCACCCTTACCGGCGTGGGCAATGGCGAGATCCAAGGGCAGATCGGTGGCACCAACGCGAACGCCAACGCCGTGGCAAGCCTGCAGCTTATCAAAAGCGGTTTCGGCACCTGGACGCTCTCCGGGCTGAACACCTACACGCGAGTGACCACCGTCAGCGCGGGCATCTTGAACATTCAAAACAGCGGCGCGCTGGGTGCGGTGCTGTCGAATGAAACCGTCCCCTCCGCCGCGAATGCAGGCACCGTGGTGGCCAGCGGCGGCACCTTGCAGTTGCAGAACGACATCAGCGTCGGGGCTGAAGCACTCACACTAGCAGGCACCGGGGCCGCCGGCCAGAATGGGGCTCTCGTCAATGTCAGCGGCACCAACAGCTTTGCAGGCGCGCTGACCCTGACCGCCAACACGACCATCTCCTCTGACGGCGGCAGCCTGGCCCTGAGCAGCACGACCAACATCGTCGGCTCCGGCGGCAGCAAGGCGTTCACACTCGGCGGCGCTGGAAACGGCAGCCTCGCCGCAGGCATGGACGCCACCAACATCGCCAGCCTGACCAAGAGCGGTACCGGCATGTGGACGCTCTCCGGCACCAACACCTACACCGGCGCGACCACCGTGAGCGCAGGCACCCTGAACGTCACCGGATCCTTGGGCACTACCGCTGTGACGGTGGCCAGCGGGGCCTCTTTGGCTGCGGCAGGCACCCTCGGTGGCAACCTCACCGCCTCCAATAACACTGCGATCATCATTGGCGATGCTATGACTCCCGGCAGCACCAGCACGCTGACCGTGGGCGGGAATCTGGTGCTCAATGACAGCACCGTGCTGTTGTTTGACCTCGGCACCAGCAGCGACCTCATTCAGGCCAATGGCAGCCTCATCACACTCGATGGCATCGTACGCGTCACGCAGGGTGGAGGATTCACCGCAGGCACCTACAAGCTCATCGGCTACACCGGCGACCTGACGAACAACGGCCTCGTTGCGCAGATGCTCGCCGGGTATGACATCTCCATCGTCGTGGATCTGGTGAACAAAGCGGTGAACCTCGTGGCCACCGGCATCAACGCCCAATACTGGGATGGAACCGACACCGTGGCAGACAACGTCGTGGACGGTGGCAATGGCACCTGGACCAATGCTGGCACCAACTGGACGCTGGCCGACGGCAGCAACAACACAAGCTGGGCAGCCTCGGCGGAAAAGATCGCCATATTCGGCGGCGCGACAGGTGGCACCGTGCAGGTGCAGGAAGCGGTGGAGGTCAACGGACTGCAGTTTGCCAAAAGCTACACGCTGGCCAGCTCGGGCGGCCAGATTCAAATCACCAATGCAGCGACGGAAGTGCGCGTGGACACCGGTTCCACCGCGACCATTGCGGCACCCGTCACCGGCGCAGGCGGCATCAATAAAACCGGCGACGGCACGCTGATCTTCACCGCTGCCACGGGTTCCAACACCTACGCTGGCAGCACAGTCATCACTTCCGGCACGCTGAAAATCGGTGCCAATGACACACTCCCCACAAACACCGCCGTCACCGTCGGCTCGGGTGTTTTCACAGGAACGCTGGATCTCAGCAGCGCCAGCCAGCAAATCGCTAGTCTGCAGATTGCCTCCGACAATACAAACGTGTACAGCACCGTCATCATCGGTGCGGGGCAGACCCTGCAGGTCAATGGCAGCATGAGCATCGGCATTGCCAACAACGTCAAAACCGTGACGCGTGCCACCGTCACCGGACCCGGGTCGCTGGTGATCAACAACACGAATGCGTTCTTTGATGCCGGGCTGCAAACCGTCACCTCGCAGGCCGCCGCCAATCTGCTGCCCAATGCCACCAACCCTTTCGACAATGGTGCCAATGCCAACAATGTGACCTCTGACTTCACCGGCCTGGGATCATTCACCGCGAACGTGAAGGAGTTCCGAGTGGGCTTCGGAGTCAACGTCACCAGCACGCTCCTGCTCTCAGACACGAACAACACCATCACCGCAAACGTGGTGCAGCTTTCCAACAGCAACGGGCTGAACTCCGGCAGCAGCATCACGGTGCTCGGAGCAGGCACCAACACGATTGCCACGGACACCCTTAACATCGGCCTCTCCAAAGGCGTGGCCACCCTCAAGTTCGCCTCCCAGACCGCAGGCAGTGCGGGCACCGTCGTGATCGGCGGCAAAACCGTCGCGACGACCAACATTATCGTCGGCAGCACTTTGGGCACCGCCACGGGAGCCCAGCCCACTGGCACACTCGATTTGCGCGGCCACACCGCCACCATCACAGCAGGCGCGCTCATCATCGGCAAGCGCGACAGCGGCGGCGGCGGTGGAGCGGCTGGGGTCGTGTACTTTGACGGCGGCACATTCACCGCAAACAGCGTCGAGATGGGCACCATGAGCGGCAATTCTGGCACCACTTCTCCGGGACCGTCCGGCAGCGGCACCCTCACCATCAGTGGCGGCACCTTCACCGTGAACAGCGGCGGCAGCTTCGTCATGGCCACCTATGCGAACACCAACACCTTCGGCAACGCTGCGGCCACTCTCACCATCAGCGGCGGCACCTTGATCTCCAACGTGAACATCACCGAAGGCGGCGGCGTGGGGGCCAACACCACAAATACAACCAGCACCATCAAACTCACCGGCGGCACGCTGGACATGACCGGGCACAGCATTGGTGACGCCACCAACAGCATCGACATCCTCACGCTCGAATCCGGCACGCTCAAAGACGTGCAGGAAATCAACGGCGGTGGAGCCGTCACGAAAAGCAACACGGGCACCCTCATTTTCCTCGGCACCAACACCTATACCGGAGCCACCACCATCGCCGCAGGCACACTGCAGGCGGGCAATGGCGGCAGTTCGGGAACTCTCGGCTCCGGGGATGTGATCAACAACGCCACGCTGGTCTTCAACCGCAGCGATCTCTTGACCGTGTCCAACAATGTCAGCGGCTCAGGCGTGGTGAATCAAACCGGCACCGGCACAACCGTGCTGAAAGGTGCCAACACCTACACCGGACAGACCACCGTCAACGCCGGCAGCCTGCTGGTGAACAATGCGTATGCGGGCGCTGATTCCGCCACCGGCACCAACACAGTGCAGGTCAATGCCAACGCAACGCTCGGCGGCACAGGCAACATTGCCGGCCCCGTCAATCTCGCCGCCAATGCAACTCTGGCACCAGGTGGCAATGCGGCCACCATCACCGCTGGCACGGCCGGACTCAGCTCGGAAATCGGCACCCTGCTGATCGGAGGCAATCTCACCGTGGGTGCCTCCGCCACATTGGCTCTGCAATTGAAGAGCGGCGACACCGGACTGACCGCCACCTTTGATCCCATCACCAATCGTCTGACCAGCGTCAGCGGCACCGCCACCGATGGTGGCAACGACCGCATCATCGTGAATGGCACCCTCACCCTCAACGCGGCCTCCACCATCAACGTCACGCTGGGATCAAATTTCACGGGTGGCTATCAATCCGTATTTGATCTGGTGGACTGGACAGGTTCCAACATTTCTCTGAGCTACTATGACTCAGGCACAGGCATGCGAGTGGGAGGCACAGCCGACAATGCAGGCTTCGCGCTCGCTCTTCCCGATCTCACGGTTTACAACAGCAGTTGGTTCTGGGACGTAAGCCAGTTTGGCAGCACAGGAGTCATCGCCATCGTGCCAGAGCCAAGCCGCGCCCTGCTGCTGCTCGGCGGGTTGTTGGGGCTGGGACTGCGGAGAAGACGTGTACGTTCAGCCTAGAAAGAGGGCGCTGCCCAGAGCGAGCTAAAGCTCTGAGCTACTTTCGGACTAGGCGTTTGGGTTTGAATCGCAGCACAGCCGCTTTGAATTGATCCAGGACCTCCTGTGAGGAGCCGTAGCGGCCTGACACATACATCGCCACCAAGGGGTCAAACTGCGGTGAGAGATCCGGACGTGCTTCGGCGACGCGACGACCAAAGGTCAGCGGGCCTTCATTCGGCATCCAGGCCTGCACACCGGCTCTGCCCACACGACGGCATGCACGCTGCCACAGCCGCATCCAAGGATCGGCATGACGCGCAGGCCGCCTCAGCCACAAGCCGATGAGCAAGGCACCCACCAACACAAAAGCAGCACTCGGGATGAGCAGCAGCAGCTTGCTCTGACGCAGGCCGACACTTTCCAGCAGGCCGCGCTGGGCTTCCTGATTGTAGTCGATGACCTGGTTTTGCCAGTCGTAGTTGACGCTGTCCCACCACAGCCGCAGGTGCTGCAAAGAGCGCCCCCACAGGGTGCGGCGCTGGCGTTCCGCCTCCTCAGCCCCACCCGCCAGAAAGGACCGCAGGTCGATGTTCACGCGGTCAGGCGCGAGTTCGCCGGTGGGATCGATGCGCACCCAGCCAAACTTTTCCAGCCACACCTCCGTCCACGCATGCACGTCACTTTGTTTCACGATGAGGTAGCCACCGCTGTGATCGGAGTATTCACCGCCGAGATAACCGACGACGATGCGCGACGGCACCCCCGCCATGCGCATGAGCGTGGCAAAGCTGGCGCTGAAGTGCTCGCAGAATCCGACGCGGCGGCGCAGAAAGAATTCTTCCAGCGCCTGCTCCCCTTTGTAGTCACCCGGCTCCAGCGTGTAGCTGAAGCCCAACGTTCTTATGTAATTGAGCGCAATTTGCACAATCTGCTCGTCTGTTTGCGTCACCGACTCCCAGTAGTCGGTGAGCTCCCTGAGTTTGGGCGAGATGTTTGCCGGCAACTGCAGCGCGGCTTCCCGATGATCCTCAGGCAGCTCACGAAAGGGCGGCCGCTCGAAGCGCGAGACAACCTCAAAACGCTCTGAATTCTGCACCGTGAAAGGAGAGACGAGCGATTGATCAAATTCGGGCGACAGCCACTCACTACGCAGTCTGGCCATTAGCGGCAGATCCAGCGCGGGCAGCCAGCGTTTACCGTGCGCCTCCAAGTCAATGAGCTGACGCATATCCACACCCTCTTTCGGACGCGGCAGCTGGGGTGGAAAGCTCAGACGATCACCACGCGTCCAGCGCATGCCTTCACAGTTCCAGAGTGTGAGACAGCGCCAGTAGCGGGTCTCGTTTGCAGGCAGTGTGCCGTCGGGAAAGCGCACGCGAAACGCCACGTCTGAACTCTGCGCCACTTTGGCGATGTGGCCCGGATCAAGAACATTATCGATGCCCGTTTCACCAAAGCGGCTACGCCCGAGCGCAGACCCCAGATCAAGCAGCCCACGTGGAAACACAAAGAACAGCAGCACAGCCAAGGGCAGAGCCTGGGCAAACAACACGGCAGTCAATCGCAGCGGTTCACGCGCCCCCGGAATACTGCGCCGAAAGCGCACCATGCACGCAGTGATAAACAGCACCACCGCCACCGTCCACACCGAGCGGGAGAGGTGGCTTTCCAGCAGAACGGCGCAGAAGGCGAGAAACCACCCAATGAGCGCCAGCACCTGAAACTCACGCGGCGTGCGGCTCTCCAGCATTTTGGCTCCGGCTAGCACCAGCAGCAGAGCAATGCCAGGCTCCATGCCCCCCAGCTCCCCATAATTGAAATACACAATCGTGGCTCCTGCAATGATGACACCGATTCGCACCAGCAAATGCGGCACCGCCATGCGCAGCACTCCACGCCAGATCAGGCACAACGCACACACCACCAGGCTCGCTGTGGCGATGTACCCGCGTAGCGGCAGAATGGCGAGCAGCAAGGCGAGACTCAGGAACAGCAGGGGGCGTTTGGGCAGAAAAGTGGACTGCTCCAAACTCAGCACAGGGGCCGCCTTGCCCGCCTTCAATTCATCCGAAACGGCAGATCCCGCGTCCGTGCCCGACTGCATGGAGAGGGCATCAAGGCAGCGCCGCAAATGGGCGGCACCATGACTCGCGCGAATGATGACTCCGGGCATGCGGAGTTCATACGGCTTTCCTTCGTCTTCGCAGACTTCCATCCAGCGGGCGATCTGCGCCGCACGGGCAGGTGCATCGAGCGTCAGTGTATTCCAGTCGAGCACCACAACTCCTTGCACCCCGCTGCTCCATGATTTGACCATCAGCGGACCGCCACGAGCCGACGAACGCCAGTCGATGTGGCGCGGTGAATCCCCCGCACGCCACTCACGCAGCCCGGCAAAATCATCTCCGCCGCCAGTATGCCCGCGGGAGGAGGAAACAGCGATGGCCTCTCCCTGCCGTGAAAACTCCGGCTCAGGCAGCGGCAAATCGCCCGCAGGCTCGGGATGCACGCGGCGCACCCACGCGGTCTCCACCAGACACTCCGCCGCAAACAGGCCCAGTGGGTAAACACTGCGCACCACCAATTGCAATGCCCCGCTGGCAGGGTGCAAAGGCGGCGGCAGATCGACAACCACCGCGCCACCCGCCGGAACACGCTCAACAAACACAGGAGCAGAGGCACCGACGACATACACCTCAAGTCCGCATGGGGACACTGCACCCGTAGCGCGCAGTTCCACCGGGATGCCCTTTTCAGCATCCTGCACCGCTGGCCTTGCACCGACCAACCGGACATGCAACCCACGCAAATTCGCCCGCGCATGCAGCCATGAGAGCAGCCCCATCGTCGCCGTGAGCAGCGCGATCAGATGTGCCGCGCCGTTGGACTGCGCCTCTGCCGCATACCACATGCCCGCCACGATGGCCAGCAGCGCCAGCGTGTGTCGGTTCCAGCGCACGCGCACTTTCATGGCATCAGGGGACCGGGGTTTCTGCGATCAACTGCCGCGCCAGCTCCACGCCAGTCATGCCATCAGCGGCATGTTCCAGCCGATGCCCCATGACGACCACGGCGACGGCCTGAATGTCCTCCGGCAGCACCATCGCCCGCCCACTGAGCAGTGCCCAGGCACGGGCGGCGGCCAGCAGTGACAGCCCCGCACGCGGAGAGAGCCCATGCCCCTGCACCCGGCTGGCGGCCAGCAGGTCCTGCAAATAATCGAGCAATGCAGGCGAAGCATGCACCGCGCGCGTCCACGCCTGCAGTTGCTGCAGTTCGTGGAACGTCATCGCCGGCTGCATCACTCGCAGCATCTCACGGCGTTCCTGGCCTTCCAGCAGCGCGCGTTCAGCCGTACGGTCTGGCACTCCAAGCGCGAGGCGCATGAGAAAGCGGTCCATCTGCGACTCCGGCAGCATGAAGGTGCCAATTTGCGACGAAGGATTCTGCGTGGCGATGACAAAGAACGGCTCTGGCAAAGGATGCGTGGATCCATCCGCCGTTATCTTGCCTTCCTCCATGGCTTCGAGCAGAGCTGACTGGGTCTTGGGCGTGGCGCGATTGATCTCATCCGCCAGCAGCACCTGCGTGAAGACCGGGCCGCGATGGAAATGAAACGCCGCCGTATCCCGGTCATACACCGACGCGCCCAGGATGTCGGCAGGCAGGAGATCGCTGGTGAACTGCACCCGGCGGAACCCAAGCCCCAGCGCCTGCGCGAGCGCCTGGGACAACATCGTTTTGCCGACGCCGGGCTGGTCTTCAAACAGCAGGTGCCCGCGTGCCAGCAGGCAGGTCACCGCGAGACGCACGACATTCTCTTTGCCGAGAATGATCTGCGACACACTCGCGATGATGGTTTCGATTTGTTGGGACGCTTGCAGAGCAGTAGCGGCGGGCAGCATGGCGTCAGTGGGGGAATGGGAGGCGCGTGAGGACACGAGAGAAAGAATTATACCATCAAGTGTCGCCGATTTGCATGCTGTAACGCAAGCCTGCTTTCATGGCACGCGGCAGAAAGTACCACCGAGCTTTAGCTCGCTCCGGAAAAGTACTATCGAGCTTTAGCTCGTTCTGGAAAAAGGGGGGCATCTCCCAGAACGAGCTAAAGCTCGGCAGTACTTCATTGCATCCATCCGCCCCCTCAAATCTGCTGCAGCTTGTTCCGTTCGTTCGGAGTTTGGCAGACGGGACAGATGGTCACGTCGATCTTGCGCTTGGCCTCGCAGGCATAGGCCGTGCCACAAATGCGACACTGGATGGCGATGCGCCGCCGGTAGACCTCGCGTTTGCGATCACGCCAGAAACTGTGAAACCACAGCACACAGACCGTCGTGACCCCGACCGCCATGAACAGGATGATCAAACCACCGAGCGGAATGGGAATCATGGTTTGCTGTCCACCTCCCAGCGGAAGGAAATTTCGCCCCACTCGACACGCTTCACGTCCGAAGAAGTGAACCGGAGCGTGCGGACGGCGGCATGCAACTGCTGCATGATTTCAGCATCATCGACACTGCTGAGCGGCAGCGCAGTGATAATCTGCCCGGCACTGCCAATGGCGACACGAAACTGCACCCGCGTAGGCTGGGTGAGATTGATGCCGCTCAATTCAACATTGGCCGGGCCGCGCTTCGCCAGCGCAGGACTCACGATGGCATGCAGCTTCGCAGCGGGTGGCACCGCCACAGAATCGACAGCACGGCGTGGTACCGGCGGCAGCACATCCGCGGCAGCGGTGAATAGACGTGGCTGATGGATGGCGGCAGTCGCGGGCTCAAGTTCACGCAGCTTGATCTCATGACCTTCAAAGGAGGGATGAAAGGCCATCTGCGGACTTTCGACCGGCGCTACAGAGTCAGCATCACTCAGCAGGGCAAAGCTGCGGTCCTGCGCCCGGTGGATGAGCGCCAGCTCCGCCGGATTGTTGGGATCAAGCGAGATCACATGCTGCGGCGTGACCGGCAGGCGCTGCGTCACCGGGTGCACAATGCGGAAGATGAAGAAGAATCCGGCCATCGCTGCCATCAGCACGAGCAACGACACGACAAGATGCCAGAGCGAATGATCACGCACGCCCCAGGCAAAAATCAGTGCTGATTCGGAAGGATGCGGTTTCGTGGACATCGTGAACAGCAGTGCTTTACGACTTGGGCGGCACGGTGGAATACGCGACCTCGTAGCCGAGCTCGAGCGCGATATTGCCAATCTCGATCACGCGGCCATGCGATGCCTCTCTGGCAGCATGAATGATGGCGCGGCGTTCTCCTTCGCGGTTCGCTTTCAGTTTCTCCCGCAGATCCGCTGTGCTGGTGCGCACCCCGTCAAAATACAGCGCATTCTCCAGTCCGGCTGGCACGGTGATGATATGGGCACGATCAAACCCGGTGAGACGCGAGTTCGACTGCGGAGTCTCCACCTTAATCCCGGACTGCACCACAAAATTGCTGGTGAGCAGGAAATACACCAGCAGCAGCAGGATCGTGTTCAGCAACGGCACCGTGTACAGCCAGGGGCTTTGTTTGGGCAGATGACTCTCGAGCTTCATGGTTGATACGGCGGTGCGCGCAGTATCGGAGGCGCGAAGGGGTTGGGCCAGCCGAAAATGCGCTGCGGGCGCTTATCCTTTCATCCCGCGGCCCCGCGACTTCGCCATCGGTGGCGCGGCTTCCGCCGGGCGGAATTCCACGATGTTGTCAGTGCTGTTGGCGTCTTCGATCAGATTCACGATCTCGATACCTGCTCGTTCCAGATCATGCATCAGGGAGCGGGCACGAGCGCTGAGAAAGGCAAAGGAGAGATAGGCAGGAATCGCCACCACTAGACCGAGCGCCGAAGTGATCAGGCTCTGATACACACCCCGCGCCACATCCGCCTGCGTCGCGACGCCATTGGCAGAAGAGAGGCTGGTAAAGCTATCCAGAAGGCCGATCACGGTGCCCAGCAGGCCAATCAGTGGTGCCGCATGCGCGATGGCATTCAGAATGCCTAGAAAGCGCTCCAACCGGGGCACTTCTAGCTGACCCGCCTCCTGCACGATTTCCTTCAGCTGTTCGCGCGGTGCATGATGCCGCAGCAGCGCCGCGTGGATCACTCGCCCGGCGGGCACCCGCGTAGCCACGCACTCCTGCAGTGCTTCTGCGAAGTTTTTGCGGCGAATCAGACTCGCCAGTCCGGCCAAGAACTCGCCGACATTCATGCTCGCCCGGTGAAAGTAGGCCAGCCGCTCCATAAAGATCGCTCCGGCGAAGCACAGGCACCCTATTAGGAGCCATACGAGCGGTCCGCCTTTGGAGATAAGATCAATCATGTGCCAGTAATCAGAAAGTGAAGGGTAAAGCCTGGCACCACACGCCAGTTCGGGAGACGCAGAATACCAAGCATGTTTTATGCCGAGACTGATAGATTGTAAACACTGGAAATTAACGGGATGAGGCGGCAGCGGTCAAGGGGGGAAGACGGGCGCTTTGACATCGTGACACGCCTTGACCTCTTGACCATCCCTTGACCTCCCGCCCCCCCCCTTTGACCCGCCTCAGGACGTGACATTCATACCAAAATCCATCACCTCCCACCCTTGATTCCCTTCCCCGAACCCGCTCCAATACCCGCATGAAACCTTTCGATCTTCAGGTCAATGGCTACGCTGGCACCGACTTCAATGGTGACAACCTCACCGCCGACTCCCTCCACCAAGCCTGTGAGGCCCTCGCGGAGGACGGCTGCGATGCCATCTTGGCCACCTTCATCACGGATGAAATCCCCACCCTGGAGCGCCGCATCAGCAAGCTTGTCGAACTCCGCGCGCAGGACGAGCTCGTCCGCCGCATGATCACCGGCATCCACATTGAAGGCCCCTTCATCAATCCCATCAAAGGCTACGTCGGCGCGCATCCGCCCCACGCCGTCAAGCCCGCCAATGTGGACGATGCGCAGCGCCTCCTCGCCGCTGCCGGCGGTCTCGCCAAGCTCATCACCCTCGCCCCCGAGCACGACGAGGGCAGCAAGACCACCGCCTTTCTAGCCTCCCAAGGCGTCACCATCGCCGCCGGTCATTGCGATCCCTCACTCGATCAGCTTAATGCCGCCTGCGACGCTGGCCTAACGATGTTCACCCACCTCGGCAACGGCTGCCCCATCCAGATGCACCGCCATGACAACATCATCCAGCGTGCCCTCAGCCTGCATGATCGCCTCTGGCTCTGCTTCATCCCTGACGGCGTGCACGTGCCCTTCTTCGTGCTGAAGAACTGGCTCGCCAGCATCGGCCTGGAGCGCACCATCTTCGTCACCGATGCCATCTCCGCCGCCCGCCTCGGCCCCGGCCGCTACACCCTCGCCGGCTGGGACATCCTCATTGGCGAAGACCTCGTCGCCCGATCTCCGGATGGAACGCATTTTGTCGGAAGCACCGTCACCGTGCCGAGGATCAGAGCCAATGCGTTTGCAGAGTTGGGGATGAGTGAGGCGGATTTGAAGCAGGTGCTGGATGTGAATCCAAGGTTGGCGATCAACTGAAGGTCGAAAGCAAGCGCGACAGCGTCCTTTGGAGTGAGGTCGCGCAGATGCACAGCGCAAGCCTGCATCGGAGCTACCGCTTTCGCAGGCTCAAGAGCGTTCTCGCCGTGAACCCGTCATCGCAACCTCCAACAGCGCTCCACGTCATAAAGAAGATTCGGCATGGACCATTGACCTGAATCTCGGGACCAACGATCATGCACAATCACCCGATGAAAGCCCGTACGCATTCCCTGGTCTTGCTCATTCTGACTCACGCAGCACTGCTGTTGGCCGCTGATGATCCCCATCTGGAACGCGTCAGAAAGATCGGAGAATTTTTCTGTCAGTCGTCCCTCAATGGCACAACGGACAAACTCAAGGGTTCCAGAGAGGTCCCTGATGTGGTCGTCGTCGGCCAGCGCATTCCCGACCTTCTGGCCAAGATGCGTCCGGGCCTGATCAAAGGTTACAAGATCGAAGTACAGCGTGGTGAACCTGCCGCCTTCGTTGGACAAGAGCCCGACTCACGCGTCACTCACACCCTCATCATCCGCTGTGAAGATGATGCCATCCTCCTTCGCATGGGCTACGATTCTTATCGCGATCGTTTCCACCTTGTGGGCTACACGGGCGCCGAACCCCTGAAACCTGCCAAGTGACAGAGCCCAGCTATGTCTTAGACATGAACCCCCTCCCCTGGCTGAAATCATCCTCGAAGTCAGCGACGACGGCGCGCTCTTCCTCCCGCTGGAATTCAAATACAAGCCCGGCGTTCCCAAGCGCCGCCCGCCCTTCATCGCCCCACATCAGCCTCGGCTGGACTGGCAGATGTGGTTCGCCGCGCTCTACCCCAGCTTCGATCCGCAGCGCGATACCAACCCCAACTCACCCATGCACTGGTTCGGCCAGTTCTGCACGGCCCTTCTCCAGCACAAACAGCCCGTGTGGGACCTGCTGGAGCCCCCGCCCTTCCCCATCGAAAAAATCACCCACCTCCGCGCCAAACTTTACCGCTATCACTTCACCAGCCCGGAAGTGCGAAACATCTCCGGCGAATGGTGGGAACGCGAACTCATCCACAAATTCAGCGGAACCATGTCGCTGAATGCCTCAGGAAGATGATTCATTCGACATTCCTCTTGCGTCTGTTCCAGACTGCGGCACTATCGCGACCCTTCGTTCGGTTGCGGACGCGGGAAACAAATTTCGGGGCGTAGCTCAGCCTGGTAGAGCGCTTGCTTTGGGAGCAAGAAGTCGTCAGTTCGAATCTGGCCGCCCCGACCATCTAAGATTTAAAATCTCAGATTTCATTCCCGCTGCATGTCCGCTCTCTACGCCACCACCCTGACGACCTTCAAGGAAATGGGCTGGCTCTATCGCGAAATCCCCGATCATTCCGTCATCGAGGCCGATTTTGAAGCGCACCACACCAAAATCCCTCTGCATGTGCAGATTTTTGGCGAGACGCACATCATCACTGTCGTCTCAAACTCCACTCAGCAGGTGCCCGCCACCCACCGCCTGCAGGTGTGTGAGCTGCTCATGCGCACAAACAAAGATCTGAACCTCGGCAATTTCGAGCTCGAATGGGAAAGCGGCCAGGTGATGTTTCGCGTCACCAATGTCTTCCCGCCGAACCGCCATGATTCACGCATCATCGCCAGCCTCGTGCATTCCGCCGTCGCAGAACTGGACCGCCTCACGCCCTTTCTCGGCGAGATCATCCGCACGCCCAAAGGCGAACTGCTGCTGCTCAAGGTGGCAGATCTGATGAAACGCGAAGATTTGCTCCCGCCAGTGCCCGATGTCGAGTGATTGGACGTGACACAGGCAGCCCGCCTGTGCTTTTGTGGCCACGAACAGGCCCTCCCAATGTCCGCCCGCTACACACTCCAGCAGCACCCGGCTTTCAGCGCTCCGCTGTCCAAGGAAGATCTGTACACACTCGTATCCCGTGGCTCCCTCGCTCGTGGTGAAATGTGCATGGATGAGGCCACCGGGCACATGCACACCGTGGGCGAGCTCGTCAGCGGCATGCGTCGCCCCAGTGGCACCAGCGGCCAGTCACGGCTCACCCGCCCCGCCTACCGCGAAATCAGCCCCGACACAGAAATTCCCGCAGAACTGGAAGCCGAGGCTGAAGAAGAGGAGGAAATCGAAGAAGCCGCCCCCGCAGAGGAGGAAGACGATTTCGACTACTCAGCAAGTGGCGAACTCATCCTCCACCACTCGCATCCCTCCTGGCTTGGCTACACCAAGGCGCTCTTCCTCTGCCTGCTGCTCACCGTTGCCGCCGGACTGCTGTTCGTGATCCAGCTCGAATACGCCATCATCGCTCTGCTCTGCGCCTCCTCCACACTCATAGCCGTCGCCATCTCGCGTTTCTCGCATGACTACATCGTCACGCGTGAGCGCGTAGAACTGATCTGGGGCATCATCGGCCGCAATTCCAAAGAAGCACGCATCTGCGACATTCGCAGCATCGACGTCTATGAATCCGGCATCAAAGGCATGCTCGGTCTCGGCACCATCGACTTCTCCACCGCCGCCAATGCCGGCATCGAAGTACAGTTCAAGGACCTGAAGCGCGCTCACCTCGTGAAGGACCTCGTACGCAAACTGCAACGCGGCGTGGATCCCACCGATGATTGAAAAATGACGAATGCAAAATGCAGAGCCGAGCGTAGCGAGACAGACTGCCGAAGGCAGCCCGAAGGGAAGCACAGCGCATCAATGACGAATGCCAGACGGCTCGCCCTAGCGCTGACCGTCTGGCTTTGCATTCTGGTTTCGTCATTCGCCGCAGGCGCCCCCCTCTCCCGCGCCATCGACATCCGCATGCTGCCGTATGAGCGCAGTTTGGAAAAGCTGCCCGTCGATCTCACCGCCACGGTCGGCTTCGTCGAAAACGGCGGCACCGTCTTTGTACAAGACGACACCGCAGGCACTCACCTGCACTTTCGACCCGCACGCAATGATCTCCGTGTCGGAGATCACCTGCGCATTCAGGGCACCACCACTGCCGGCCTCTACTTCCCCGGCGTGGATGTCGCCCAGCTGAAAATCCTCGGCCATGACGCACCGCCCATGGCCGTTCCCGCCAGCTATGATGATCTCGCCACAGGGCGCTTTCATTACCAGCGCGTCATCGTCGAAGGCCTTGGCCGCACCTTGACGCCATTGGATGAAAACCGCTCACTGCTGCGCCTCGCCATTGGCAGCCGCGTGCTGGAGGTGCGCATCGATGCACCGCTCGAAACCGCCCCCGCTCTCATCGATGCCCGCCTCCGTATCACCGCACTCGCTGCAGGTGGCATCAATGACCGCCGCCAGCTCGTCTTCCCCTACATCCGCGTCACGGATTGGAAAGATGTGGTGATCACCAAGGCCGCACCAGCCCTCGCAGCGCTGCCCATCACCTCTGTGGTCACATTGCTGCAATTCGGTGCTGCGGACGAGCCCCACCATCGTGCCCGCATTCGTGGCACCGTGCTCGCCGCCTACCCCGATGGCCGTGTTTTTTTGCGCGATGCCACCCCACCCCCGCCGCCCCGTGAAACGCCAAAGGATGCGCAGCCAGAACCGCCGCAATCCCCCTCCATCGCGATTCGCCTCACGACACCAGTCAATCTCACCCCCGGTCAGCACGCCGAAATCATCGGCTTTCCCATCATGGCCGGATTCAGCGCCTCACTAGCTGATGCACACGTGCTTGCCACGGAGCCGGATGCCCCACCCGTCGCCGCAGTTGTTTCGCTCAAAGAATTCCAAGATGGCTCGCATGATGCCGATCTCGTACACCTCTCCACGCCTGCGGTGCTCAATGATTTCTTCCGCAGCGCGGACGGCTTCGAACTCCGCCTCACCTCCCAGGGCACGCCGCTGCGCGCCTTCCTGATACAATCCGATCGACCCGAGCTCGATATCGGCACCTCCGTTGAGCTTACCGGCATCTGCTTGGTCGAGTCATCGACGGACAAAGGGTTTCGCTCTCAGGCTGAACGCGCATCACTCCTGCTGCGTTCGACAGAAGACATCCAAGTCATCCATTCAGCTCCGTTCTGGACCGCAGGCCGTCTCGTCATCGCCAGCAGCATCCTTGCCGGCCTCGTGTTGCTGGCCTTCATCTGGATCGCTGCGCAAAGGCGGCAGATCAGCATCCTGAGCAACCGCATCGTGCAACAAGCCACGCTGGACGAGCGCCAGCGCATCGCGCGTGAGTTTCATGATACCTTGGAGCAGGAACTCACCGGCCTCTCGCTCCGGCTCGATGCCGCAACGACGCGACCGCTCGAAGACAAAGCCCGCACACTCATCGAGACCTCCCGCAGTCTCGTCTCCCGCATTCAAAGCGAAGCGCGCAATCTCGTGGCCGATCTGCGCGACACCGAGCAGCCACCGGAACTCGCCAGCGCACTGCGTGAAATCCAGCTCCGCATGCCGCCCAATGCCCCGGCATTGCAACTCGATCTCCATCCCATTCCTCCCATCCCCGGCCCCGTGTCCCATCACCTGCGCATGATCGCCCAGGAAGCCATCACCAACGCCCTAAAGCACGCACAGGCCACCGTGCTCACCCTCCATCTTTCCGCCACCGCTGAAGCGCTAACACTGCGCCTCACCGACAATGGCCAAGGCCTCGCCGCCAGCACCGCAACCACCGGCCAGCCCGGCCACTTCGGCTGCATGGGCATCCGTGAGCGCTGCCGCAAAATCAATGCCAGTGTCGATTGGCAAAGCCAGCCCAAGCAAGGCACCATCATCACCGTCCTCCTCCCGCTTGACCGCTTGACCGCTTGACCTCTTGACCTCTTGACCCATCCCACCGTGCCCGTCTCACCCATTACACTCTTACTCATCGACGACCACTTCGTCGTCCGCAGCGGCCTCGTCGCATCGCTGGAGCTTGAGGACGATCTCAAAGTCGTGGGTGAAACCGACCGTGGCGAAGACGCCTCCCCACTCTTTGCAAAGAAGAAGCCCAACGTCGTCCTCATGGACCTGCAACTCCCCGGTATCAGCGGCATCGAAGCCACGGTGGCACTGCTGCGCGATCATCCCACAGCCCGCGTGCTCATTTTCTCCACCTTTGCCCGCGATGACGAAATCCAGGCCGCCCTCAAAGCCGGAGCACTCGGCTATTTGCAAAAATCCTCCTCCCGCGACGATCTCCTCGCCGCCATCCGCACGGTGGCTCAAGGCGAACGCAGTCTGCCCGCCGACATTGCCCAACGGCTCAAAGACCGACTCGCAGAACCAGAGATCACCCCACGCGAGCGCGAGATCCTCGCCCTCGTGACGCAAGGCAACGCCAACAAAGAAATCGCCGCCACCCTCGGCATCGGCGAAGACACCGTAAAGCAGCACGTCAGCCGCATCCTCATGAAGCTCAAAGTCAACGACCGCGCCCAGGCCACTGCGGAAGCGATTCGCCGAGGATTGGTGCGGGTGTAAAACGGACCGCTCGAAGCATCACGGTGTTTGCCACGTGGCCACTGGCAGTAGCAGGAGCCCATGCGGCACGAACTTCTCGAAGTCAGCGAGGTTGCGCGTCGCCATACGCACCTGCAGGGTCATCGCGCAGGCAGCGATCATGCAGTTGGCGTGGCTGCCACGCTTGCGCCCGGTATAATGAAACAAACGCGAGGCCTGCTCGGCTTCCTTGGCTGTGAAATCCAGAATGCGGCCTTCCACAATGGCCTGCACGGCATCTTTTTGCGCCTTGGTATGCGGCCCATTCAAAAATTCCGACCAAGCGATGGCCGAGACGGCAAGTTCCTCCCCCTCTTCCAACCACTGCCGAACCACCGCAATGTGCGGTGATCCGATGGTGACGAGGTCGATAAGGAGATTCGTGTCCAGGTGGATCATGCTTCCCACCACTGGCGTTTGGCTTCTCGCTCAGCCTGCACCTCAGCGCGGAAGGCCTCGGCTTCCTGCACGGTCATGCCGCCGCCGTTTTGGAGCCAATCGAGAGCTTTGAGGGGTTTGGGGCATTGGTCTTTCATATCTTCCTCCTCCTTGATGTTTCTCACCGCCCTGCGCATGACCTCAGCTTTGGAGACGCCCCATTTTTTGGCGAGCAAATCTAGCACACGCAGAGTGAACGAATCCAAAGCCATGCTGGTTCGGATGAGTGAGTATGCCATGTGGTAACTAGTTATGCATTGCACGCTATTTTTCAAGTGTTTTCCACCCTCACGAAAGTGGGGTGCCAGAAATGCTGAAAGAGCCCTCAAACGAGCGTTGATACGGGCATGACACGCTTTGTCCTAGCCACTTTCCTGCTCAGCACCCTCGCCTCCGCTCAAAACGACAGCGGCGGCAATGACACCACGGACAAACCGCTGGCGAAGCCCGTCATGCAGTGGCGGTTTGACGATGCCAAAGAGCCCGGCCCTCGTGCACCGACCTTCCCTACCTTCACGAAGGACAACACCGCGCAGCGTTTCAATGGCGATGGCAAGAAGGCACTCACAGTCAAAGACAGCGAAGAGCTGCGCTTCGGCCTGAATGAAACCATCACCCTGGAAGCGTGGGTAAAGCCCGCAGGCATCAGCGGATCTCCCTACATCCTGGGCAAGGGCCGCCTCGGCTCGAAGGAATTTGGCGCGGAGAATCAAAACTACGCACTGCGCATCCAGGCAGCGAAAGGCGGTGCGCAGATCGGCTTCCTCTTTCACAGCGCCGATGTTCCCGGCAAGAAGGGCGCCTGGCACCGCTGGTGGTCCAAGGATATGATGCCGAGCGCAGGCTGGCACCACATCGCCGTCACCTACACTTTTGGCAAACTCAAGAGCATCAAAGGCTACATCGACGGCCGTGAAACCACCGGCGTGTGGGACATGGGCGGCGAAACGGATCGTGCGCCGGTCACAGACGGCGACTCGCTCATGCTCGGCAGCGGTTCCACGCTGGCATCCTCCCACTCGCTCAATGGCTGGCTGGATGAAGTGGCCATCTATCGCGGCCCCATCGACGTCAGCGCTCTGAAAGCCAAGTATCAGTTTGTGCCACCGCCACCACCTGTGGCGAAAAAGCAGGTGCCCGCCGGACGTGTGCTGGTGCAACTGGCCGAAGAAGGCATGCCAGAAGCCAACGCCTGGCCGAGTGAACACCCCAAAGTGGCCGAGACCTACACCGAGGATGTGTTCGGTTTTTTTGAGGTGCCACAGAAGTACGTCGATACCGGGGTGCGTGGCGAACGCCATGTCCCTTTCCTGCTGCGTGCAGCCGCCAGCGTGACCTTCCCGAAGGGCAAGCACCGCATCCTGCTGCGTGCGCGTGGCGCCACCAATCTCTACATCGACAACAAGACCATCCTCACCACGCCCTTCCCACCGAATGACAGCGATGGTCATCATCTGGTGACCGACCAGCAAGGCTACCTCGACCTCGGACCCGACTTCCGTTTTGCACCTCCCGGCAATCGTGAATCATGGTGCGAGTTTGAAGGCACCGGCAAGCCGCAGTTCATCGTGCTTGAGACGGTGGTGGGAAGTTTCGCCGGTAAAAGCATGCGCCGCCCGGAACTCGGCGAGACCGTCGTCGCGTGGTCTTCACAGGGCAGTGAATCATGGAAACTGATTACCCCCGGCAAACGGGAAGTCCCTTACAATGACACCGGCTGGACCGCCTACGAGCAGGAGCGCAGCGCGCACTATGCGGAGATGAACACGAAAAAGCGCGCCGAACTGCGCGCACTTTCCGCCCCCTACTGGGCGACCCGCCGCAAAGCCGCGCAAGACTGGCTGGCAAAGAATCCAGCAGGCGAAGGCAGCATCGATTCATTCATCGCCGCGAAGATCGAGAGCGTGAAGTCACAGGACGAACACAAAGGCAGCATTGATTACTTCAAGGACATCCAGCCCATCCTCGAAGCCAAATGCACAGAATGTCATCGCGGCGCTAAAGCCAAAGGCGGGCTGCACCTCGACTCGCTCGCAGACGCCATGAAAGGCGGCAAATCAGATGGTGCAGCGGTCGATCCCGGCAAGCCGGATCACAGTTCCCTCATCGCACGAATCACTTCGGCAGATGAAGACGAGGTCATGCCACCCAAGGGCAAGCCCCTGACCAAGGCCGAAATCGCCCTGCTCACCACCTGGATCAAAGAAGGCGCGCACTGGCCTGAAGTCCGGGCCGATCACCTCACGCTCACCCCTTTGACCGACGACCTCACCTTCCTGCGGCGGGTGTACATCGACACCGTCGGTGTGCCGCCTTCACTCGAAGACATTGCCGCATTTCAGAAGAGCCCGGATCGCAAAGCGGTCATCGATCAGCTTCTGCAAGACCCACGCTGGGCAGACAACTGGATGGGCTACTGGCAGGATGTGCTCGCAGAGAATCCGAACATCCTCAATCCCACGCTGAACAACACCGGCCCCTTCCGGTGGTGGTTGCACGAGTCCCTGCTGGACAACAAGCCGATGGATTTCTTCGTCACCGAACTCCTCCGCATGCGCGGCAGCGAGCGTCTCGGCGGCCCGGCAGGCTTCAGCACTGCCTCGCAAAACGATGTGCCCATGGCCGCCAAGGGCACCATCGTCAGCACCGCCTTCCTCGGCGTGGAAATGAAATGCGCACGCTGCCATGACTCACCCACTGGCAAATCGTTGCAGCAGGATCTCTTCGAACTCGCAGCGATGCTGAACACGAAGGAAATCGAATTGCCGAAGACCAGCAGCGTCCCGATGGACAAGATCCACGCCGGCGGCCGCAAGTCGCTGATTCAGGTGACGCTGCAACCCGGCACCAAGGTGCAGCCCAAGTGGCCCTTCGCAGAGTTCTGCGACGAAGCCGCAGGCAAACTTGCCGAAGATCCTAAGGACAGCCGCGACGTGCTCGCCGCCATGATCACCGCACCGCAAAACGAGCGCTTTGCACAAGTCATCGCAAACCGCGTCTGGGCGCGCTTCATGGGCCGTGGCATCGTCGAGCCCATCGAAGACTGGGAGAAGGGCAAGCCCACGCATCCTGAAATGCTGAAATGGCTCGGTCGTGAATTCGTCAGCGGTGGCTACGACATGAAGCACCTCGCCCGCCTCATCTTGAACAGCCAAGCCTACCAGCGCGCCACTGATCCCACCCTGAAACTGACCAGTCCCCTCTTCACCAGTCCAGCGCCACGTCGCCTGCAAGCCGAACAGATTGTCGATTCCCTCTTCGCCGCCACCGGCAAGCCCTTCCACACGGAGGAAGTCTGCCTCGACATCGACAACACCCGCGACCTCAAAAACGCCATCCACATGGGCAAACCTCACCACAGTTGGATGCTCACCAGCACCAGCAACGAGCGCGACCGCCCCAGCCTCGCCCTGCCCCGCATCCAGGCCGTCACCGACGTGCTTGGAGCCTTCGGCTGGCGTGGTTCACGTCAGGACCCAGTCAGCAAACGCGACGCCGATCCCAACGTGCTGCAGCCCGCCATCCTCAGCAACGGCACCCTTGGCATCTGGCTCACCCGCTTGAGCGATGATCACGGCATCACCACCCTCGCGCTGCAAAACGAATCGCTCGACCAGTTCATTGATCAGCTTTTCCTCAAGCTGCTCACCCGTCATCCCACCGCCGAAGAGCGCGCCCTTTACACGAAGCACCTTATTGCGGGATTCGACACACGCATCCGGCCTGTTTCAAGCACCCCGCCTCCTGCCACCACACGCACACGTGAGAAGTACGTTAGCTGGTCGAACCATCTCGACGGCGAAGCCACAACCGTCCGCATGGCCCAGGAAGCCGCCGCCCGTGCCGGTGATCCCCCCACAGAAAAAATCGATCCAGCATGGCGCAACCGCATGGAAGACGTCCTCTGGGCCCTCCTCAACGCGCCTGAGTGGGAGTTTAGTCCTTGATCGCCCCACGACATCGAGACTTGAAACTTTAAACCTGAAACTTGAAACTCTTGCTACCATGAAACGCCGCTCCTTCCTCACCTCCGCCGCCGCCTTTGGCGCGGCACCGTTGTTTGCTAACAACACGCCCGTCCACATGCCCAAGGGCAAGGCGGAACATTGCATCTTCATCTGGCTCGGGGGCGGCATGGCTCAAATTGACACTTTTGATCCGAAGAAAATCGGCAACAACACGGACAAGACCAAAGTTGCGGGCTCGCTCTACAAAGCCATCGACACCACCGTGCCCGGCGTGCAGGTCACAGAGCATCTCAGCAAGACGGCCAAGGTCATGGAGCATGTCACCGTGATGCGCACGGTGAATCATCACGTCATCGACGAGCACGCCTTCGCCACGAACATGGTCCACACCGGACGCATGGTCTCCGGCAATGTGGTGTATCCCAGCATCGGCTCCATCATCGCACATGAGCGCGGAGCCGTGGGTGGCGAAGTGCCGCCGTACATCCTCATTGGTTATCCCAATGTCAGCCGCGGCCCCGGCTTTCTCGGCGCCAAGTCAGGCTACGTCTATCTCACCGACACGAACACCGGCCCCGCTGGTTTCACCCGTCCGGATTTCGTCGATGCAAAACGCGCGCTCACCCGCGAGCAACTCCTCGCACCGCTCATGGCCCGTGCGCCGCAAGAATCTGCCATCGCCGACTATAAAACCGCGCAGGAGCAGGCACTCAGCCTCTCCGGCCCGCAGTTCATGCGCCATTTCAATCTCAAGGAAGAACCCGCCACCCTTCGCAACGAATACGGCGGCGAGTTCGGCCAGCGCTGCCTCCTCTCCCGCCGCCTTGTGCAGGCCGGTGTGCGCTTCATCGAAGTCTCGCACAACCTCAATTTCATGAACGGCACCGGCTGGGACATTCACAACGAAGGCTACAAAAACCAGCACCTGCTCATTCAGGAACTCGACACCGCCCTGGCCGCGCTCATTCGCGACCTGAAGGACAAGAAGCTGCTCGACAAGACGCTCATCGTCGTGGGCACGGAATTCGGTCGCCCTCCAGAATTCGACGGACGCGGCGGACGCGGCCATCAAGGCACCACCTTCTCCATGGTTCTCGCCGGCGGCGGCCTCAACCACTGCGGTGCCTATGGCGTCAGCGATGAACTGGCCAAGAAACCCCTCGAAAACCCCGTCCCCCTCGTCGATTTCCACGCCACCATCCACGCCGCCATGGGCATTGATCCCAGCAAGGAACTCATGGACGGCACCCGCCCCGTCCCAATCACCGATGGCGGCAAGCCTGTTGCGGCGCTGTTTGGCTGAGGCGCGAAGCGCAGGAATCAAGGTGTAGAGGGCTCCCGCCCCCCAGTGTGCACCGTCAACGGGAAATCGTCCTCGATTCTTGATCCGTTCGCACCTCTTCCATTTAAAATTTTCAAGTCTCCCAATCCTCCACGTTCACAGGAATGAGCGGCTCAACCGACGAAGAAGATGCCATTCCCCGTACTTGCATCCACGTGCTGCTGTGGAAGTCTTTTCTGACCGTCTCGGTCGTTTTGCCTTGGGGAATGATCGCATGCTTGAGTATTGTCACGAGCGGACTGGCCATGGGCACTGGCAGCACTTCCAGCTACGCATTCATTCGGTCCGTCGCTCCTGTGGCACCTGCCATCCTGCTATGGTTTGCCTACAGCCTCGGTGTCTCGATCTGCACAGTGCGCCGCCACGGCGGCATCATTCTGGGTCTGGCCCTCGGGTGGCTGTACCTTTCACTCTGGCTCTTTGAAAACATGCCCGCCTTGCTCCCGCGATTGCGTTCGCCCAAAGATGACGTGGAGCTCTTGAGGACTGTCCTGACACTCTACATCACCGGCTCAGGCTGGATCACCTCGTCCGGCCTGCTGCTGAGGCGATTGCAGTCCATGAGATCACGCCCAGCAAGAGAATAGCCTCTCACACCATCAGCACCGGCTTGTTATCGGCAAACGGCGAGAGCATGCCTTGATACTTTGAATGCGAAGCCTTGACCTCCTCCAACGTATGCTTCTGCGCATGAAACCAACCTCGCTGCTCTGCGCCCTCGCCTTTTCCACCGCACTCACGTTCTCACACGCTGCTGAAGACGCAGGCTTCGTCCCCATGTTCAATGGCAAAGACCTCAGCGGCTGGGTGAATGCGAACTGCGCGCCGGAAACATGGAGCATCAAGGATGGCGTGATCAGTTGTACAGGCATTCCCACCGGAGCCATGCGCACGGAGAAGCAGTACGAGAACTTCATCCTCGAGTGCGAATGGCGGCACCTCACCAGCGGCGGTAATTCCGGCGTCTTCATCTGGGGCAGCCCCATCTCCGCACCCGGCGTGCCCTTCCTGCGCGGCATTGAGGTGCAAGTGCTCGACCAAGGCTACATGAAGAACGCCGATCCTAAGAAGCCGCGCTGGTTCACCACACATGGCGATGTCTTCCCCATTCACGGTGCCACCATGGAACCCCATGGCGACAACAACGGCCAGCGCAGCTTTCCCAGCGAAGAACGCAGCAAGCCCTCGCCTGAATGGAACCACTACCGCATCACCGGGAACAACGGGACCGTCACGCTCGCAGTGAATGGCAAAGTCGTCAGCGGCGGGGACAAATGCTTCTGGCGCAAAGGCTACCTCGCCCTTGAATCCGAAGGCGCACCCGTCGAGTTCCGCAACGTCCGCATCAAAGAACTCCCCTCCACCGGTGCCACAGAGACCGACTCCGCCCCGCTCGATCAAGGCTGGAAACCCCTCTACAACGGCCTCGACCTCCGTGGTTGGAAAGTCCCCGCCGGTGCCGAATCCCGCTGGAAACCTTCCAACTGGAATCTCAAACTCGAAGCCACTGACGGCCAGAAACCCACCCCGTTGTGGAGCGAAGCCGAAATCGCC
>NZ_JAQSEA010000201.1 GCF_029946185.1 Prosthecobacter sp. | reverse complement strand
GGTTGGGGCAGACATGGGGCATGGTGTTTAGCATGCCAAAGGGCTGCTGTCGAATGCCGGAATTGCTCGTGGAATTCAAAAAAGCCCTCGCTGACGGCACTTAGGGATGATTGCAATCCGTCTGCATCATCACTCAACACTCAGCTCATTTGGCTGGCAGGTACTTCTTTTGAAATTCAACGCTGGCGTCTTTGCCTGCGGCAATCCAGGCGATTTCATCGTTCCTGATCGACTCGGCACTTTTAAGGCCCTTGGCCAGGCCTGTATCGAGCAGCTTCATGTACCGTTCGAGATTGAAGTCGGGTGTGATGATTCCGGCAGCTTCGGCACAGACTCGCAAGCGTGTTTTCTCCATATCGTTGTCTGCTTTGCGGGAGGAGTGCAGGTAGCACAGGCATGCCAGTTGGGCGGCATTTGTTCTCACCTGTCCGGCAATAAGAAGGTCCCCAAGCGCTTCCAAGAGCAAAGGATTGTCGAAATCTGCGAATCTCATCATACCGCTGACTCCGAAAATGGCATCGTCCAGCTGGTGAAGGGTGATCTCCGTTTTCTCGGTCTGACCAGAGGCTGCATGCTCTTTACGGGCCACAAACTCCGCAAATCCGTATGGAATGCCTTGTGCACGCGGACCCAAATCTTCGAGTGCTAGTTTGCGTACGCCAGTCTTTTGGCGTTCCTGGAGCCATTCAACAAGCCAGCGCTGATATTTTTCCCGCCCGAAATGTGCATTTGGATTGATGGCCAAAGCTTCGCCAATCCACTTCAGAGCCTCATCCAAGTCACCTGTGTAAATGTAAAAGGTGCCTAGATTGGAGCGAGTTTCATACAGCCCGGGGAACAGCAGTTCCTTGGCTTGCATGATTTGAATAGCTGCTTTGTGATCGCCGAGTTTATGCAGCGATACGGCAAGGTCATCGTAGGTTCGCACCTGGGCCGCATTATGCCCAATGAGTTGTTTGCATTTGTCTCTACGCCACTCATGAAACTCGCTGGAATGCCTGGGGAAAGTTCCGGTGATCAATGCTTCGATCTCAGGCAGCCTCTCTTTTTCTGCGGCAAGCGTGTCTGTATCCCAAATGCAGGCCATCAATGTGGCCGTGGACAGGACCAAGGTTCCGACCAGGATGATATGGGCTTGCTTCATCCGCCAGTTTTATGCTGGCGAGGGAGCCCGAGTCAATGCCATTCAGGACATGGCCTCATCCCCCAGCCTCTTATCCGGCACCAAATACCCCTGCACGTAATCTCTCACTGCTTCGAATTGTTGCAAAATGGCACTGGACCAGGTCCTGCACCGACAAACAAAGCGCGGCACACAACCCTCCGGGCTGATGTGTCGCGCTTGCTTTTCCGTTACTTCAACGGAGGGGTGCCTCTAGTTTTTGAAATGGCTGGTGATGAACTCCACCAGCTTCTCGTCGCTCATCGGGGTGGAGGTGCTTTGGGAGGCGGCGGTCTTTTTGAACTGGGGAGTATCGCCAAGGTAGCGTACGAATTGCTCCTGGATTGTGCCGCTGCCGGTGATGTGAACTTCATCCGCGTTCACCAGATGGTGGGCGATCTCTTTGAAATATTTATTAGCCAAGGTGATTTCGAGATGGTTCGCGGCATTCTCGTTTGAATTGGATCCCGCACCTGGATTCTTGGCATGACCGAGGACGGTGAAAATGGCGGCGTCTGGGTCATAGCCGATGATGGTCGCGTGGTGAGTGTCCATCCAGATTCCGAAACGCTTTTTGATTTTGTCTGACATAGGATGTTACTGACGGGCGAAGTGGGGTAAATGACAATGGGGCGTACACCCCAGATGACTGCCCCACGAATGCCAGCCCTTCCAAGGTCGAACAAAACGGATGCGGGCAGCGGCTTGCTTGGCATCTGTCGGGTCATCGCCCCTTACCGCTAGCCGTCGCCTGATTCGTTGCGTTACACGGCTTCAACCCATGAACGAGTTTCTAGAGCCCACACCTGTCATCGACAGTGCGTCTGCTGCCATCATTGCCGCCGCAGCCGAGATTGCTGGGGATGCGGTCAGCGATGAGGAGATTGCCCGGCGGTGCTTTCTCTGGGTGCGCGATTGTGTGAGGCACAGTTCTGACCACGCAATTCCCGTGGTCACCTGCACCGCGTCCGATGTGTTGCGACATCGTGCAGGCTTTTGCTACGCCAAAAGTCATCTGCTGACTGCGTTACTTCGTGCCCGTGGGATTCCTGCGGCACTTTGTTACCAGCGGCTCTCCCGCGACAGCAGCGGTTCAGCCTTCTGCCTTCACGGCTTGGTTGCGGTGCAACTTCTGCGGCACGGTTGGTATCGCATCGACCCGCGCGGCAACAAGGGTGAAATCACGACAGATTTTTGCCCACCGACGGAGCGGCTCGCCTACACGCCTAGGCTGCCAGGGGAGATGGATATTGCCAGACGGTTTGCGGACGCTCTGCCGTGTGTCGTTGCGACACTCCAGAAATGGCCCACGGCAGAAGAGGTATCCAGGAATCTTCCAGACTATGCGTCAGACGCCTAACCATGCACTGAACACTTCACACGCCATGCCAGACACGCCCGAACACTTTTAAGACAAGGTTGCACTGGTTCAGCCACCCACGAACTCATCACCCAGCCGTTTATCCGGCACGAGGTAGCCTTGCACGTAATCCCTGACGGCTTCCGCCAGCGGCGTAATCTCGGTGCTGAAACCTGAGCCGCGTAGTTTGGTGATGTCGGCGCAGGTGTAGTATTGGTACTTCGACTGCAGGTGCTCGGGCATGTCGATGAACTCGATGTTGGGCTCTTTGCCGAGGGCGGTGA
>NZ_JAQSEA010000200.1 GCF_029946185.1 Prosthecobacter sp. | reverse complement strand
GTCGCGGACTTGTGGTGGGGAGGTGTTCTTTGATGAGGTGGAGAAGGAGGCTCTGCGGCGTGTGATCTGGCGTTTGGCGGAGTTCTCGGGGATCAAGGTGGTGACCTACTGCCTGATGGGGAACCATTTCCACCTGCTGGCGGAGGTGCCGCACCGTGCCACCTGGCTGGAGCGTTTTGAGGGGCCGCAGGGTGAGGCGAAGCTGCTGGAGCACCTGGGCGTGCTCTACAGCAAGGCCTATGTCGGGCTGCTGCGCGATGAGCTGAGCGATTTGCGTGCGCGTGGCATGGCGGTGCTGGCCGAGCAGAAGCTGGCGACGGTGAAGAAGCGTTTTTGTGATCTGTCGCTGTTTGTGAAGGAGGTGAAGGAGCGTTTTAGCCGCTGGTTCAATAAGCGGCGTGGTCGCCGTGGAACGCTGTGGATGGACCGCTTCAAGAGCGTGCTGGTGGAGGGCAAGGGGGAGGCGCTGCGAACGATGGCGGCGTACATTGATTTGAATCCGGTGCGTGCCGGTTTGGTGAAGGACCCGAAGGACTACCGCTGGTGCGGCTACGCGGAGGCCGTGGGCGGCAGTCGCAGGGCGCAGCGTGGTCTGTGCAAGGCGCAGGGCAAGCCGGTGGACGGTTGGAAGAGCGCGGGGGCTGCTGAGGCGTATCGCTGTCTGCTACATGCCGAGGGGCGCGAGGTGAAGGATGCGCAGAATGAGAACTTGGTGGAGCGTGGCGTGAGCGTGGAGAGCGCACGTGCTGTGCTGGTGGCAGGCGGGAAACTGAGTGTGGCAGAACTGGTGCGGCTGCGGGTGCGCTATTTCACCGATGGGGTGGTGTTGGGGAGCAAGGAATTCGTGGAGGGAATCTTTGCCGCGCAACGGGAGCTGTTCAGTCCGAAGCGCAAGGATGGAGCCAAACGTATCGCGGAGTCTGATGCACCGTTTTATGCGCTACGCCAACTGCGCAGCAAGGCGTTGGGGTGATGCTGCGGCGAGTAAGAACGTGACTCACTCCGTGAAAGCGGTGTCGTTGATGCAGGTTTGCTCAGTGGATGGCCGCCACCCTTCCATTACAATCCAAGACGTTTCCGCGTTGATTGCTAAGGGGACTCGGCTTCTTCGTGGCGTTCGACGAAACGCATGGCGTGGTCGATGAAGCGGAGGAGGACGTCGTCGGTGGGGCCGTTTCGGTTTTTGGCGAGGATGAGCATGGCTTCGCCTTTTTTCTTTTCTTCGGCTTCTTCGTCTTCGACTTCCATCTTGGCTCCGGCGTAGTCGGAACGGGTGAGGAGACCGACCATGTCGGCGTCCTGTTCGATGGAGCCGGACTCACGAAGATCGGAGAGGACGGGGCGCTGGCCTTTGCGGGATTCGACGGCGCGGTTGAGCTGGGCGAGGACGATGATGGGGACGTTGAGCTCTTTGGCGAGGCCTTTGATGCCGGCGGAGATTTCCGCGATTTCGATCTGGCGGTTGTCCTTGGCGCGGCGGCTCTGGGAGGTGACGAGCTGAAGATAATCGATCATGATCATCTGAATGCCGTGCTGCTTTTTGAGGCGGCGTGATTTGGCGCGCATCTCCATGATGTCGAGGCCGGGTGTTTCATCGATGAAGATCTGCGCCTTCTGCAGATCTCGCGTGGCTTTGGCGAGGGCGTCCTGCTGAGCACGGGAGAGCAGGCCGCGTGAGAGATCCTGCATGCTGAGGCGTGCGCGGGAGACGAGGAGACGACGGACGAGCATGGTGGCGCTCATTTCCAAACTGAACACAGCGCAGGGTGTGTTGCAGTCCACGGCGATGTGCTCGACGATGTTCATCGCGAGGGAGGTTTTACCCATGGAAGGACGGGCGGCGATGACGAACATTTCACCGCCCTGCAGGCCGGAACTCATCTCATCGAGTTTGGTGTAACCGGTGGAGAGGCCGCGCAACTGGCCGGGATGCTCGAGCATGTACTGGATGCTGTCGATGGCATCCATGACGTGGGTGGAGAGGGTCTTGATGCCCTCCTTGGAGCCGGTGGATTCACGCACGGCGAGCACGCGTTGTTCCGCATGATCGATGAGGGTGTCGATGTTTTCATCCATCTGCTCTTTGCCGTGCTCGTAGGCGTGATGGATGTTCAGCGAGCTGGCATGGATGAGCTCCCGCAGGATGTGCTTATCCAGGACGATCTTCTTATAATACGGGAAGTGTGAGGGGATCGGAACGAAGGCGAAAAGTTCCGAAATGGCGGCCGCACCGCCGACCTTGTCGAGCACGTTCTGTTCACGCAGAGCGTGAGTGAGAGTGATGGGATCGAGGGGGAGGTTTTTGTCGTAAAACTCCAGCAACTTTTCGTAGATGGTGCGATTCGCGTCGTGGTAGAAAGCCAGGGCGGGCAGGGTGACCCGGCATTCGCTGAGGCGTTCGGCGGGATCCTGAAGCAGGCAGGAGAGGACGCCTTTTTCGGCCTCGTCGCTGAAGGGAAGGGCGCGATTGAAAGAGGCGAGAAGCTCTTCAGCCGTGGGGATTTCGTTGCGCTTTTTAAAATTCTCCCGCTTTTTTGCAGGTTTTTCGCCGCCGTTTTGCGGGGTGTCTGCTGTCGTGATGGGAGTGGAATTTTCGGCCATGGAGGATGTGCAGGATGGAGGGCTGAGGATTTGCGTCAATGACGTGCTCAATCGTGAGGTGGGCGGATTTGGCGTGTTTCGGGGTGGTTTCGGATATTTTGGAAAAAACGCGACAACGGCACCCCTTCAGAAATTTGTGTGTGAGTTTTTGTGATGACCGATAATATACTTTCATCAAAAGCTTGCTGTGTCTGGGGACGTGTCGAAAACTGAACACCTCCGGATCTACCGGGTCAAACGCCCCTTCAAATCACAACCACCTATGTTACTTACAGCACTCAAACTTAAACTCGCGGCTCTTGTCGCGGTCGCTGGCATCGACACTGCCGAAATGCCGGGAGCTTCCAAAGAGTTCACCGATATTCTGACAGCCCTCAAGGCTGATCAGGACAAGGTTCAAGCAACTCCAGGAACCGGAAGCCCTGATGTCAACAAGTCCTTCAACGATGCCGTCGCGAAAGTGCGCGAACTGGCGCAGAAGGATGACAAGGACGCCATTTACGCGCTTGCCCATTGGGGAGTGCTCAGCGGTGCGAACATCAATGAAGTCGCCGCTCTGTTCCGCAAGGCAGCGGACAAAGGACAGGTCCTCGCCAAATCCGAACTCGCCCAAGTGCTGATGCAGGCCGGTGCGCAAAATCCGGACGCGATGAAGGAAGCGATCAAGCTGATCAAGGAAGCTGAAGCTGAAAACAACAAAGTTTCCCGCCGCATGCTGGCCCAGTTGCACCTGCAAGGCGTCACCGAAGGTGAAAAAGGTGTTGTGGTAGTTGAGAAGAGCCCAGCGAAAGCCAAGGAGCTTCTTGAAAAAGGCCAAAAGGCACAGGACGGCGAAGCCACTCTCGGCCTGGCCCAGATCTACTCCGCTGGAGTGGAAGGCATCCCCCAGGATCAGCAGAAGGCGCTGGAGTACCTCATCGAAGCTGGCAAGCAGGGCAGCGCAGTGGCCCTGAGCACCTATGGTGCCCGTCTTCTGAATGGCGACCCGGACACGAAGGAGAGCCCGAAGCTGGTGAAAAAGGACGTGCCTGCCGCATTGAAGATGTTCAATGAAGCCGCCACCAAAGGTCTTGCCGCTGCAAACCGCATTCTGGGTCAGATCTATGAAAACGGAGTCGGTGCTGATGGCGCAGACGTGAAGCAGGACGTGACCAAGGCTTTTGAGTACTACACCAAGGCAGCCAACGGCAATGACCCTCAGGCTCTCTTCCGTCTCGGCAATGCGTTCGAAACCGGCATCATCAAAGACCCTAAAGGCAAGCGTGACGACAAAGAAAACATCCTCATCCAGCCAAATCCAAAGAGCGCCCTTGACCTCTACCGTCTTGCCGCACAGAACAACCTTGCTGAAGCCTTCTACAACGTTGGTGTGTATTATGAAACCGGCACGGTGGTGGACAAAGATCCAGCCAAAGCATTTACCTTCCTGATGAAGGCTTCCACCGCAGGCATTGCTCAGGCGATGAACCGCCTTGCTGGCCTCTATGCCAACGGGACCGGAGTCACTCAGGACGTTGTGGCTGCTGCTGGCTGGTATCAGCGTGCATCAGACATGGGCTTCGCTCCTGCGCAGATCGCACTTGGCATTCTTTATGAGCAGGGTGCAGGTGTGCGTCAGAGCCGCATGGTTGCAGCAGGTCTCTATGCCGATGCAGCCCAGCAGGGCGTGGCCCTGGCCATGCTTCGCCTCGCCAATCTCTATGCCGTCGGTGTGGTTCCTGGCACGCCAGAACTTCCCCGTGCATGGGCTTATGCCATGCAGGCAGATGAAGCCGCTCAGAAGAGCGCGAACAAGGCTGACATGGATGTGACCTCCAATGTGCTCAAGCAGCTCGAAGGCAAGATGAAGCCTGAAGAAGTGACCGAAGCGAAAAAGATCTTTGAGAAGCTGCCGAAGCCACAGGCCGCAGCAGCTCCGGCAGCAGCGACGGTGCAGGATTCCGTCCCATCCAAAGCTGGCGCGCCGAAGAAGTCGAAATAGCACTTGTCAAAGCAACGCTCTTTGCTAGTCTCCGGCTCCCCAAATCTTGGGGAGCCGGTTTTTTTTAATTTCCGGGGCATTAGCTCAGTTGGTAGAGCGCCTGCATGGCATGCAGGAGGTCAGCGGTTCGAACCCGCTATGCTCCACCAAACCCCGTGCACACTCCCTGCTGCTGATTATCTGGCTGCTGTCAGCCCAATCTAAAATGAGGCCAAGTGCAGCAACTGTCAGCGAAACAGGGGATTGACGACCTTCTTAATCACCTCGTACCTGCCGTCATGAGATTCAGGAGTCCTGACTCAAGAAGTTTGGCGTAGCAAAAGCAGCCAGATTGGACCCATCACCCAGAAAATGAAACGAGCCACGAAAGTGAAGGAACTCAGATTGTAGTTAGACACTCGGAATTTTCCGCTCAATATCCTTGCCGTTTCATCGGGGTTTGTTAACAAATTGACCCATAGCAGGCATTTTATATGAAGTTCACCATCAGCAAAGAATCTTTCCTGGACGCAATCAACCAGGTTCAGCATGTGGTCAGTTCGCGTACCACGCTCGCCATCCTCTCCAATGTGCTGCTCAAGGCGAAGGATGGAAGGCTTGAACTCACCACCACTGACCTTGATGTCGGCGTGACCTGTTCGGTTCCTGCGGAGGTCGAAGAACCTGGGGCCACCACGCTTCCGGCGCGTCGTCTTGCCACCATCGTTCGGGAGCTGCCGTCGGAGGAAATCGAAGTGAAGGTGGATGAGAAAAACGTCGCCTCCATCCGCAGCGGACCCAGTTATTTCAAAGTGCTGGGACTTACCAGTGAGGAATTTCCCGCGCTGCCCCGATTTGATGATGCGCGTGAGTTCCGTATTGAACAGCAGGTGCTGCGCGACTGCCTGCGCAAGACCAGCTACGCCATTTCCACGGACGAAACGCGCTACGTGCTCAACGGCATTCTCTTTGCCTTCAAGGACAATGCGCTGACGATGGTGGCCACAGACGGACGCCGCCTGGCGATGGTCGAGCAGGAGCTTGAGTTTCCACAAAGCCAGGAGGTCGACATCATTGTGCCGACCAAGGCCGTGAATGAACTTTCCCGCTTGCTGGGAGATTCTGGAGAGGTCGCCATTCGAGTCACGGGTTCCCAGGTGGGTTTTGATCTGGGTGAAAGCTTGCTGGTCAGCAAACTCATCGACGGCAACTACCCGAACTATCGTCAGGTCATTCCTGGTGAGTCGAAGGAGCGTATTCCGCTGGAGCGGGAAGCCTTTCTACGGGCCATCTCTCGTGTGTCCCTGCTGGTCACTGAGAAATCGAATTCGATCAAATTCATCTTCACCCCAGGCAGCGTGGAAATAGTCGCCACTTCTCCGGATGTCGGGGAAGCGCGTGAAACAGTGGCCATCAACTACAAAGGTGCTGCGATCACCATCGCGTTCAATCCGGAATTTGCGATGGCACCGCTGCGCAATCTGAGCGCCGATGAAGTGCATCTGCACCTCATTGATGAAATCAGCCCCGGTGTGCTGCGCAGCGGCACGAATTTCCTGTATGTGCTGATGCCGATGCGCGTGAATGCCTGATTCCTTTACTTTCTTTTTCAATCAAACACGCCATGAAACGATTCCTGCAGGCATTCTTGCTGATTGTGACCGCCACGAGCTTTAGCGCATGCTTGGGCCCTAATATGCCGCCGCCACGTGATGGGCCACGCGGGCGTGGGCGGTCGTTGGATGTGCCTCCGCGCTATGGTGTGCCCCAGGAGCAGACGCAGTATTTTGACGGGGTGGATCTTTCCAATCCCAATGCAGCGGCGGTTCAGCAACCCGACCCCAACGCGCCTGTGACAGGTGACAATGTCACGGCTCCACCAGCGACAGAAAGCACGACGGCCCCGCCACCTGTTTCAATCACGCCTCCTGGCAGCATGACGCCCCCTGCCGCGCCAACTCCTGCTGATATCCCTTACGCGACCCGGATCAGTGGCAAGCCGGGCTTTGTGAAGAGTCCGTTTGATCCGAATGGGCAGGCGATTGATGTGCGTGACTTCCAGTCTGGTCAAAAGGCACGCTGTCCTTATACGGGCAAAATTTTCCGTGTGCCGTGAGCTGCTGAGCTGTTTGCCCCGATCCAGCTGATGGATTGCGTGTCGTGTTGGTCGGCTAAGGATTTCTTGAGCCGAGTCTGCCGCCTTTCGGATTTGTCAGTTTTCTTTCATTTCGTGTCCGTCGAACGTTCCATTGCCATCTTCAGTCCCGGCCTGCTTGGCGGATCACTGGCCAAAACGATCCAGCAACGCATGCCAGGCCTGGCGGTGCGTGTGTGGGCCCGACGTGAGGAGGCCGTGGACGAGGTCAGGAGAGTGCTTCCAGGGGTCATCGCGAGCACTGAGATCTCGGAGGTCATGGTGGGGGCTTCTCTGGCAGTTTTGTGCATGCCGATTCAGTATATGGCGGGCATCGCGCAGCAGATCGCCGCCTGCGATTTGTCGGATGACTTGATCGTGACTGACGTCGGCAGCGTGAAAGGCGGGGTGGTGGGTGAACTGGAGGCCATCTTCATGCCGACCAAAGCGAGCTTTCTGGGCAGCCACCCCATGGCTGGTTCCCAGCGTACAGGCTTGGCACACGCAACGGGAGATCTGTTTCATCAGGCTGCCTGCATACTGACGCCGACCGCGCATACCAAGCCAGAGCATCTGGGCAGAATGCGCACTTTTTGGCTCAAACTCGGCTGCCGTATGCAGGAGATGACGCCGCAGCAGCATGACCACTGTGTGGCGCGCATTTCACACCTGCCGCATACGATGGCTGTGCTGACGACTCTGGCGGCCCTGAGCGAGGATGCGCGGGTGCTGGACAGCTCTGCAGGAGGCTTTCGTGACACTACTCGTGTCGCCGGCGGCGATCCCGAGATGTGGGCGGGGATTCTCCTGCAAAACCGCATGGAAGTGATGGCGGCCCTGGAAGATGCTTCTTCTGTCATGCGAGAGCTTCTTGAAATGCTCCAGACCATGGACGAAGTAGCCCTCCGCCGTTTTCTCGCCCAGGCCAAAGCCCTGCGCGACCTCCTACCGGCGGTCTGAAGATCATGGCCAGCCTCACGTCGAAGAAACTCAAAAACATTCCCGCCGAAATCACCGTCCCCGGTGATAAAAGCATTTCCCACCGTTCCGCGATGTTTGCCGGACTCGCGAAGGGCACGACCATCATTGATGGTTTTCTGCCCAGCGAAGACTGCCTCTGCACCGTGCATGCCATGCAGGCCCTCGGGGCAACCATGGAGCCGCTGGAGGAGATCGAAGGCGTCGGTCTCGTCAAACTGGCGATCACCGGCAACGGCATGAAACTGAAAGCGCCGGACAAGCCCGTCGATTGTGGCAACTCCGGCACCACGATTCGTCTGATTTCCGGCATCCTCGCCGGGCAGGACTTCAAAACCGAGCTGTTTGGTGATGCATCGCTCTCGAAGCGTCCGATGAAGCGTGTTGCTGATCCTCTCGGCGAGATGGGCGCGAAGATCACCGGTCAGGGGGAGAAAATCTGTGCTCCTCTCACCATTCAGGGGGCTCCCTTGAAATCGATCTACTACAAGCTGCCTGTGGCAAGTGCCCAGGTGAAAAGCGCCATTCTGCTGGCCGGACTCTTTGCTACGGGCAAGACGACGGTGGTGGAGCCGGTGGCCACTCGCAACCACACCGAGCGTCTCTTCACGCACTTTGGCATCAAATGGCTCAGGGAAGACGACTGCGTCAGTGTTTATGGCGGGCAGGAACCGCAAGCCAATGACATCGTGGTGCCTGGAGACATTTCCAGTGCAGCCTTTTGGATGGTCGCCGCCGCCGCCACACCGGGGGCGCAGATCACCCTCAACAATGTCGGGCTGAATCCTACCCGCACGGGCGTCATCAACGTTCTCCTGCGCATGGGTGCGCTGGTGACGAGTTCAGAGACGCACTCCGACGGTGAACCTCGTGGCAACATCACCGTTCGCGGTGGTGATCTGAACGCTACGGTCATCGGTGGGGCTGAGATTCCCAATGTCATCGACGAGCTGCCCATTCTGGCGGTTGCTGCGGCGCTGGCCCGTGGCAAGACATTGATCCGTGACGCTTCTGAACTGCGGGTGAAGGAAACCGACCGCATCGCTGCCGTCGCTTCCAATCTGCGCCTGATGGGTGTTACCGTCACCGAACATCCAGACGGCATGGAGATCGAAGGCGGAGCCAAGCTGCATGGGGCTACGCTGGCTTGTTATGGCGACCACCGCATTGCGATGGCCTTCCTCGTTGCTGGGATGTTTGCCGAAGGTGTCACCACACTTGAGGGCTCTGAGTGCATCTCCACCTCTTATCCTGGCTTTGAGCGCCATCTGGACCTGTTCCTGAATGGGGACGGTGGGGCACGTCCGATTCCTGTCATGTCCGCCGTGCCGCAGCCGCTGGTGGATAAAATGAATCGTGACAAATCATGAGTGCGGCACATTCTGTGATCACGATTGATGGACCTGCGGCCTCAGGCAAAAGCAGTATCGCGCGTCTTGTCGCGCAGAGGCTGGGCCGCACTTACGTCAACACGGGCAACATGTACCGCGCCATGACCTGGGCGGTGCTGCAGGCAGGGGTGGATCCGCAGGATGCAGACGCCGTGCGTGCCGCTGCGGCTGATATTGTCATCGAATCACCCGTCATTGAGGGGAAAACGCAGGTTTGCGTTTCCGGGCGGCCGCTCACGGATGCCGAGCTTAACAGTGATCCCGTCAACCGGGCGGTTTCATTCATTGCGCGCGTCGCTGAAGTTCGCGACCGCCTCGTGGCGGATCAGCGGGCACTGGCCACCATCGGACCGCTGGTGATGGAAGGGCGTGACATTGGCTCGGTGGTTTTTCCTGACAGTCCGCACAAAATCTACGTCGATGCCACTGAGGAGGTGCGCGCCAGCCGGCGTGGCGCGCAGGGGCTTTCGGACCAGATTGCCGAACGAGATCGCATTGACAAACAGCGCAAAAACAGTCCGCTGGTCATTCCGCGTGGGGCGATCGTCATCGACAATTCGCACATCACCCTCGACCAGGCCGTTGATCAGGTGATCGCGACGCTCCAACTGACTTAAAGGCAAACAGCAATGAACTTTTCCTACTGGCTCGGACATCGTCTCTTTGGCGAACTTGCCCGTGGATTGTTTGATTACCGGGTGGTGGGTGCGGAAAAACTGCAGTTCTCCGGTCCCGCCATCATTGCCAGCAACCATGTCAGCTTTCTCGACCCTCCGCTGATTGGCGCTGCATTTGATTCGGTCGTGCATTCGTTCGCCCGCAAAACACTCTTCGACCATCCTGTTGCGGGGATGATTCTGCGTAGCTGGCAAGTCCTGGCTGTTGATCTGGACAAGCCAGATCCGGCAGCTTTGAAGACCACCATTCGTCTGCTTCGGGATGGCAAGAAGGTGGTCATGTTTCCTGAAGGCACGCGCAGTTTCGATGGATTGCCACAGTCAGCCGAAGCGGGTGTTGGCCTCTTCATCGCCAAGGGCAAGGCTCCGGTGCTGCCGGTCCGCCTATTCGGTGCCTATGAGGCCTACCCGCGTGGTGCCAAGACGCTACGCCCTGCGCGGATTACCCTCGTTGTGGGTGATCTGTGGCAGCCTGATTTGAAAAGCTATTCTGAAACGGGCAAAGAACTCTATCAGGTTCTTGCGAACGAAGTCATGCACCGCATCTCGGAGCTGAGAGTGTGATTTGGACCGTGCGCGTCTGACTGGAAACACTCGCATTTGAAATGCGGGAAGTTGAATCTCTGCGGCATTAAGAAGCAGGTGGATGAAAAGTTGTGTAATAATGCGGAGGTTTTCAATATTTTCGCGTAAAATTGTTACAGAACTATCTTCTTCTATTTAATCTTATTCGTGTAATAGGAACAGCGTCTGCTCAGAGCTTTCTCAATCCACTTTCGTCCTTCTTAATGTCCCCGCTCCGATCCTTGATCGTGAAAACCGCTTTTCCGATCAAGTCGCCACAAACATCACCAAGCACACAACATGGGTATGAAGAATTCAGCCCGGCGGGTGGTCCATGGCTTGTAAGGCAGTCGTTCCTGCGGGCGGAAACGGTCTGGCTTTCATCCATGCTGGGAGCGTATTTTCCTTCGCTTCCTCGTGTGCTGGACATTCTCAATGAGGGAACGCAGACAAACATCATGCTGGGATCTGCGCCGGGAGAGGCATTGAAGCAGTACTGCAGCCGAGTAGGACCGCTGCCGATAGGCATCGCGTGTGTGTTGGTGTGGCGGCTGGCGGCGGAACTCGAGGCGCTGGAGTCCTTCCTGCCTGAGGCGGTTGCATTTGTGGATCCCTTGAGCTGCCGGATGGGCTTGTGGCAGCAGGATTTTTTGCAGTTGTTTGTGGACCGTTTTCAGACGCGGCCGCTGGGGCGTGAGGAGATTGCTTCGCGAGTGATGCAGGTCTGCGCGATGCTGATCAAGGGGCATCCGACCGAGCCCATCAGCGCCTCCGTGGCGGCCAAAGTGCCTTCTTCACTGCTGACGCATCTGCGGGAGTGGCAGGCTGCGGGAAGCACGCTTCTGACACTGGGGCAGATCAAAGGGCTGATGCTGATGGCGACCGCCGCAGTGACTCGCGGCCTGCGCGGCTCAAATATGATGTCGCAGCTTTTCGCCAATGAGCGATGGCATCCACTGCTGCCATTCCCGAGGTCCGTTCCGCATGTTTATGGGAGGAGCGAGGGATCGAGGATGCCTGTTGTTTCTGTCCGCCTTTCCCGTCTGCTTGCGCATCGGAATCGCCTGACTGAGATCGAAGTGTTGATGTTGCACAGTCGCTTGCGCGAGCAGGCGGTGGCCGTGCCGGTACTGGGGCTGGCGCTGGATCCAGAGCATATCCTGCTGCGCCTTCCTGGATTGCGGGAAAGTGCGAATGATTCCAAGGTGCTGGACATTCGCCTCGACAGTCTCGCTGAGTTCACGGTTGCCTTGGAATCTGCTGCTGACTGCTTGTCTTTGGGACGGTCTCCGGTGGTCATTCGCGAAGCTATGGAACCCGGGGTGCCCTTTTCGGATTTACGTGGTGACATCGATGAACAGCTCAGCCGCCTTTGGCAGACTTTGCAGGATGGTACGTTCAGTTTATCCGGCTACAATATGGAAGCTATCGGCAGTCGGGAACTGCCGGGGCAATTCTTCTGTTATTTGGGGAATGCAGTTCACCGCGTGGGCCGGCCCACTGTTCCGCAGACGTCAGCGCGTGCCGTGGTGTTGTCACCACCTTCCCGGGAGCCAGGCTCTCCTGCGGCGGAAGAAAGTGTGGAAGCACCTTCGATTTTTCCTTTTAACACCTCAATCGATAAGCTACCGCAACACCCTATGAAGATGATTCTTATCACCGCTGGTAGCGGTGGCACAGGCAAAAGTACGATCGCCCGCCTCATCTATGAGCTCGCCAACTTTGAGACACGTGATGATGTGGCCATGTTCGACTGCGATGCTTTGGGAAATCGTGATTTCCAGAAGATTTCGCCCGACAAGATCGAGTCGATGCCCATCGACAACGTCGATTCCATGCGCCGCATTGTGGAAACGGCGATGGAGGGGAAGCTTGTTCTCGCCGACCTGCCAGCGAGCTGCCAGGACATCCTGGGGCGTGACCTGAATCCTGAAATCATCCAGAGTCTGCGCGACGATGACGGTCTGCACTGGCTGCCTATTCACCCCGTGACAGCGAAGGCCGCCACCCTGCCTGCCATCAAGCAGTGGCGCTCGGCTATCTTCGGCGATGCCCCCTCCATTGTGGTCGTCAGTCTGAAAGACGGCCCGGTTTCTTCTGAACTGCTGGATGAAATCATCCGCCCGCAGGACTTGGTGCTGCGCATGCCGGTGCTGGATCAAAGCCTTGCGGCTGCATTGGATGCGTCAAACGCGACGTGGCTGGATATTCTGGAAGGACGTGTGCAGGACAGCCACCGAATGTTTGGCAATCCGCTGGTGAAGCGCCAGTTGCGCTTCAAGCGCAAGGAATGCGAGGATGCTCTATTCCCCTTGCTACGCCGAATCATCAAAGACGTGAGCTAGGCGAATGCCTGGCTCACTGCTCCCGGCACTTCACGTCTCGCAGTTGTAGATCCAGCGCCGTGCCGGACATCTGGATTTCCACCAGAGACAGTGTCAATGACGCCAGCATGAGGAGCAGGCTTATGCCGAACGTGATCTGTCCGGCCGCCTGCCGGTCAAAGAAGAGAAGAGTCGTGCTGACCACGCAGAACATCAGGCTCAGTACGCCCATGGTCTGCATGTGCTTGATGATTTGAATGCGCTTCCGCAGGCTCTGAATCTGCGGAAGCAGCATCGGCTCCTGGGTGGTCCGCCAGTTTGCATGCAGCCCGCGCACGACGGCTGCCAGTCCGAGGAAGCGGTTGGTGAAGGCCAGCATCAGCAGCGAGATCGCTGGGAAGAGCAGTGATGGGGTGGAGAGGGGGAGTTCTGGTAATGTCATGGCCCGCCCCTTTCCAAGATCAAATCACGCGGTCGTTGCCGCCGTCTACGGGGATTTGAGCGCCGGTGACTTTGGCGAATAGGGGGGAGGCCATGGCGCTGACCATGTTGCCGATGTCCTTGGATTTGATCTCCACCTTCATGAGGTTCTTGGTCTTGTACTCCTCAATGCTCATGCCGTAGCGGGTGGCGCTCTTTTGCAGGGCTTCGGGGGTCCAGAGCTTGGTGTCGAACACGGCGTCGGGGTGGACGATGTTGACGCGAATTTTGTTTGGCGCGAGTTCGAGGGCGGCGACGCGGCAGAGCTGCGTGAGGGCTGCTTTGGAGCAGGAGTAGGCGGAAGCTCCAGGGCCTGGGGCTTTGAAGTTGCGGCTGCCGACGAAGATGATGCTGGCATCGATGCCTTGCTTCACAAACGGGATGACCTTGTTCATCAGCTTCTGATGGCTGGTGAGGTTGATCATGATGGTGCGGTCCCAGTCGCCCTGCGCCATGGCGTCGAGATAATCGTTCTTGGGGAAGATGCCGGCGTTGCTGACGACGATGTCGATACCGCCGAATTCACGCACGGTGAAATCAATGGCGTCCTGCACGGGTTTGTCTTCGGTGAGATTCACCACGATGCCGATGCCGCCGATCTTCTTCATGATCTCGGGGATGTCTTTGTCGATGTCGAGCCCGACGACCTGCGCGCCTTGTTCGGCAAGTGACTCGGCGATGGCGAAGCCAATGCCTGCCGCGCAGCCGGTGACGAGGGCGATTTTGCCCTGATGCACTTTGCGTGCCGGGCCTTTGCGCAGCTTGGCCTGCTCCAGATCCCAGTATTCGATTTCGAAGATGTCCTTCTCTGGCAGGGGCTGCCAGCCGCCGACGGATTCGCCGAGCTGCACGGTTGCAGCGGTGGATTCAGCGATGTCGGCGACGATCTTGGCGTCTTTCAGTGTGTCACCAAAGCTCACGACGCCTTGGTTCGGCCAGATGGCGAAGCGTGGTGCTGCATCAAGCACCGTCTGGCCGTTGGCATGGCGATTGAAGTAAGCGGCGTAGTCGTCTGCGTACTGCTGGACGCTGGCATCGAGGTCAGCGCCGATGAAGGCGGGGGAGCGCTTGGTGCGGATGCTGTGATCGGGGGTCAGGGGGCCACGGGTGCCGAAATCGGCCACGTTGGCGAGGTTGGCGTAACCCACAGCTTCCGGGGAAGCATTGAGGCGGGCGATCTGTGGGAAGCCACGACGCTTGGAGACGGCCTGACGGAGTTTCGCCAAGGCCATGAGGTCTTCAGTCGCTGGAGCGGTCGCCGATGTGGCACCTTTCTTGGCGAGGTAGTCTTCCGCCATGGTGACCATCTCGATGTGGAGTTCGTAGCTCTTGCGGGCATCGTCATCGAAGGTGAAGAGGCCGTGCTTGAGCAGGACCATGGCCTGAATGCCTTCCTGACGCAGATCACGGCCTGAGATGAGGTCGGCGATGGTTTTGGCCAGAACGAAGCCGGGCATCACGTAAGGGACGATGATGACGCGCTTGCCGTAAATTTCCTTCACGCGGGCTTCGCCGTCGGCGTTGCAGGTGAGTGCGGAAATGGCGTTCGCGTGGCTGTGATCGACGAATTTGAACGGCAGGATGGCGTGCAGGATCGCCTCGATGCTTGCGGCAGGGGCGTTCGGGTTGGTCATGGCGGCGCGCTGCTGCAGGACCATGTCTTCATCGCTCATGGTGGCGAGCTTGGACATCTTGATCAGTGCCTCCATGCGGACGGGGGAGAATCCTGCGCGCTCGATGGTGGCCAGATCCCAGCCGCTGCCTTTGACGTAGCAGAGATTGACGGGATCACCGAAAAAGTCCTGCTCTGTGACTTTGACTGAGGTGTTGCCGCCGCCGTGCAGGACGAGGGCGGGGTTGCGGCCGAGGAGGCGGGAGGTGTAAACGCGTTGTCCGAGCAGATCGGTGCCGAAAGTGGCGGCTTCTTGGTCGTTCCAGAGGGATTGCATGAGTGGGAAAGGAGAACGCCAGACTTGGGGGAATGTGGGGGCTGTGTCAAGAGGTCAAGGGGGGCAAGAAAGGCCGCTGCCCAACACTTGACCTCCTTGACCCGTTTTGACTACTTGGCCGCCAGGTCTCGACTCCTCATTTCCCCTAACGTCCACTCATACTCTTTCACCAGCTGATCCACCACATCGCCACTGCGCATTTCCTGCGGCAGGACTTCCCAGGTGTAGGTTTCCATCTCGATGTGCTGGCATTTGGTGGGGTTTCTAGACAGCCAGCCCATCGTGTCGATCAAATGATCCCGAGTGCTGTCGAAGCCTCCGCCGGGCTGGGCGTGGATGGGGATGTGGAAATGGACGCGCCATTCTTCGCCGAGGCTGGTGGGATTTGTTTGCGCGAATTGCAGGGCATCGGGCAGATCCTTGAAACGGCGCAGTGGCTCATCCTTGCCATAGCTGGCAATGACCTGATGGAAATACACAGGCTCGTCAAAGGCGTGCAACTTGGCGACATTTTCCGGGGTGGGCTTGAGCTTGAGCGCGGAACTGAAATGCAGTTTGCTGATGCGAATGCCGGAGGCAGCAATGCGGGTCAGCGCGGTGCGCGCGTCTTCGAACTCGATGGCGAGATGGCAGGTGTCGTAGTTCAGGCCGACGAATTTGAAAAAGTCGTGATCGTGTGGATTGCGGTCGAGATAGAGGCCGAAAAATTTGAGTGTTTCGCCGCTGGTCTCAAACAAGCCAAGGGGCTCGGGTTCCAGGCCAAGATGCAAGTCGTGGCCGCTCTTGGTGGCGACGTCTTCGATGTGCTCGCGGCAAAGACGGAGGTTGGTGAAGATGGCCTGCAATTCATCCGCACCCACGCTGAAGGTCTTGTGGGAGCCGGGCAGGGTGCTGACGCTGCCGCTCACGCCGGGGGGAAGCAGTTGCGCGAGGATGTCGAAGAGCAGATTGGTGTAGGCGAGGCGGTCCGGGGAGGTCCAGTCGGGCAGGAAGACCTGCTCCTTGACGCGGGTGCCGTGGAAGGAGCCGTAGGGGAAGCCGTTGATGGTGAAGACGTAGCAACCATTGGCCTCAAGCCAGGCTTTGAACTCGGCGATTTTGCCTGGGGCGCTGAGTTCCACGGCGGCCTGCTGGCTGAGGCGCAGGCCGATGCCGTAGGGCGTGCCGCCGCTGACGCGATCCTTCACCCTCAGCGTGTAATTTTTGAGGCCGTTCCAAGTTTCCTCCCACGTTTCGCCGCGGTGGATGTTGGTGCAGTAGCCGAGATGGATGCCGTGGTTGAGGAGCATGGTTCTCAGTGCTGAGGGCAAAGCACGACGTCAAATGAATCGTGGTATTACAACGGTGTACAAAAAAAGCGGGTGTCTGATGAAGACGCCCGCTGGTTGCAAAATCTGGTGATTTTCAGATCAAGGAATCACTTTGACGAAGATGTCCTTGTAGTAGGTGGTGCTTTTCGGGTCGTGGCCTTGGATGGCAAAGGTGCCTTCGCTGAGCTTGCGGCCTGGCATGTTTTTCAGTTCCTTGACGGGATCCCAGCCTTCGGGTTCGATGAAATCGACGGTGGTCTTGCCGTTGACGGCGAGGGTGATGTGCTTGCCTTCGACTTTGATGGTGTAGTCAAACCATTCGCCATCCGTGCTTGGAGCGAGGGGGACTTTGATGTGCTTGCCACCCTGGGGTTCTTTTTGACCGTCGAGGAGGGCGAGGATGTTGATGACACCGTAGAGGCTGCCGGTTTTCTTGGGGTCGCTATGGGTGCTGTTGACCTGGCACTCGTAGCCAGCATCTGGCCAGCCTTTGTCCTGATACTTGGTGTGGACGTACACGCCGCTGTTGGCGCCGGGGGTGGTCTTGACTTTCATTTTCAGTTCGAAGCTCTGGAATTTGGCTTCGCCATTTTCGCCGACGTAGAACAGGTGGGCGCGGCCGCCGCTGACTTTGAGTTCGCCGTTTTCGACGGTGAAAACGCCGGGGACTTCTTCGTTGGACTTCCAGCCGGAGAGGTCCTTGCCATTGAAGAGGGACTTCCAGCCGTCGTCGGCGGCTTGGACGGAAGTGAATGCGAGCGCTGCGAGCGCTGCGAGGGCGGTGAGTGTGAGTTGTTTGAGCATGGAGGGAAAAGTGTACGGTGTGTCTGTTGAGAGTTTAACGAAAGCGGCTGAAATGGCCGGATTTAAGGAACTGCCTTCAACTGGCTTTCTTGGCCTTTTTCAAGACAAGGGCGGCTGGGATTGCGGGGCTTTCAATGGCACCTTTTTTGACGGTGGTAGCGCTGAGGTGAGTTTCGAGTGTCGTGCTGTTGATGCCGAGAAATTTGGCGGTGCGGTCGGTATCTTCACTGAAATGGCGGTAAGCCAGACGGGAAAGCTCGCGTTCCACCCAGGGAAGCAGCTCAATGTCAGGAGTTTTTTCTGCCACACTGACGAGCATGCTCAAGGCATCACGCATACGGGTGACGGTGCTCGAAGGGTCTATGTGGCGGGCACCTTTGCTGCCGAGCGGAATGTCGGAGGGCAGCAGTACGTCGGAATTGCACAGGGCGCAGGCGCGCTGAATGGTGTTTTCCAGTTCGCGCACGTTGCCGGGCCAGTCGTAGGCGTCGAGCATGTCGAGTGCATCATCGGTGAAGCGCATCTGCGGTCCGCGGCGGCGTGCCGAGAGGCGGTGGAGGAAGAATTCGGCCAGCAGGCGTACGTCTTCGCGGCGCTCACGGAGAGGCGGAATGTGGATGCGCACGACGTTGAGGCGGTAGAACAAATCCTCGCGGAAATTGCCCTTCGCGACTTCATCTTCGAGGTTTTTGTTGGTGGCGGCGAGGACGCGCACGTCGGTCTTGAGCGTCTGGTTGCTGCCGACGCGTGAGTACTGGCCTTCCTGCAGCACGCGCAGCAGCTTGCTCTGTACGGCGAGTGGCATGTCGCCGATTTCATCGAGGAAAAGCGTGCCGCCGTCGCACTGTTCGAAACGTCCGACACGCTGGTTCACTGCGCCGGTGAAGGAGCCTTTTTCATGGCCGAAGATCTCGCTTTCGAGAAGGTTGTCGGGAATGGCCGTGACGTTGATGGCGACGAATTCCTTTTGCGCGCGGGGGCTGAACTTGTGAATGGCGCCGGCGACGAGTTCTTTGCCGCAGCCGCTTTCACCGGTGATCATGACGGGGGCGTCTGAGCGGGAGACGCGGCCGATGAGCTTGAACACTTCCTGCATGGGCCCGGAGCGGCCGATGATGGTCTCCTGAATCGATTCGGTGGGAATCTCGGCGGTTTGTGCGCGGGTGGCCTTGCGTGCTTCGATGGAGGTGAGCGCACTTTCGACCACGGTGCGCAGTTCGTAGGGCAGGCGTTCCTTGCCCAGCACATCGTAGGCACCGAGGCGCATGGCTTCAATGACGTGGCTGGTGGTGGCCGTGCCGCTGAAGAGGATGACCATCGACTGCGGGTCGGTCTGGCGCAGGCGCTTGAGCAGTTCGATGCCTGTGGTGCCGTTGAGTCGGACCTCAGACAGGAGCAGGTCGGCCCGCTTCTTGACGTATGAGGCCAGGGCGTCTTCGCCCCGCTCAAAGGTGCTGATGGAAACGCCCGGTGCTTTCAGGTGGGCGGCAGCCCATGCGAGGAAGTCGGCATCGGGATCCACGATGATGAGGTGGGTGTCCGGGTTATCTAGCATTAGAGCGTTGTTTTGATTGGAGCTGCGTTATCGCAGCAATAGGTGGGGAGGTCAACATTCGTCATACGCCGCCGAAGCGGCGGTGGCGCTGGTGAAAGGCGCGGATGGCGATTTTCAGGTCTTCCTTGGAGAAGTCTGGCCAGAGCTTTTCAGTGATGTAAAATTCGGTGTAGCTGACCTGCCAGAGCAGGAAATTCGACAGCCGCATTTCGCCCGAGGTGCGGATCAGGAGGTCAGGATCTGGATAGTAGCGGGTGTAAAGATGTTTGCCGAACATTTCGACATCAATCATGGCCTTGTCGAGGTGGCCGCTCTCCACGCTCTGCAGCAGGCTTTTCACGCCGTCGATGATTTCCTCCCGGCCACCGTAGCTGAGAGCCAGAATCAGCGTGAGCCCGGTGTTTTGAGCAGTTGCTTCGATGCAGCGATGGAGCTCGTTTTGGCAGGACTGAGGAAGGTCATGCAGGCGGCCGATGGCCTGCAAACGGACATTTTGTTTGATCATCAGCGGCAGTTCGCCGCGCAAAAAGATCTCCAGCAGCTTCATCAGCGCCTCGACTTCGCGTTTCGGGCGCTTCCAGTTTTCAGAAGAAAAGGCGTAGAGCGTGAGAAATTCGACGCCGATCTCGCTGCAGCCTTCCACCACGCGACGAACGGTTTCCGCGCCGGCACGATGCCCCTCGGTGCGCGGCAGGCCGCGCTCTTTTGCCCAACGACCGTTGCCGTCCATGATCATGGCGATATGGCGGGGTATGGGTTTCAAATCATCATTAGGGCGACTCATGCGAACGGAAAATCTACCGCATGCCGCTCTCTGCGCCAGAAAGTTCTGCGTGCGTGCCTCTCATGGGGCGGATTGCTGCAATCAGCTCGCGCAAGAAGCTGCGCATGAGGTAAGTTTTCGACCGATGAATTCCGGCACCACCGCCAGTCTGATCTGCCCGGCCTGCGGGCAGACATTTCTCTCCATGCAGCAAAGCATGGAGGGCATGGTGCAGTGCCCGCACTGCGCGCACAATGCGCTGCGCGGCTACTTCGGAACGCATGCCCAGGTGGCAGGCGTGGCACAGGTGCGGAGGCGTGTTTCCCAGACTCAGCCGTTGCCAAGTGTGCCGATGCCCGCAATGCAGCCGCCCCCGCAGAACAGACACGCCATTTCTCAACCGGCAGCCTGGCCGGGCCTGCCGCCGCAGATCCAAGCCCCCGCGAACTTCACGGCACGGCAGACGTTGCAGCATTCACAGGCGCTGGTGCCGACGGGGGCGCCGCCGCCGGAGGAATTCAAGACCTCGCCGCATCTGCGTAGGTCACCTTGGCGCAGCGGGTTCATCCTGCTGGCCTTTACGGCCGTATGCGGAGGCGCGCTGTGGCTGTGGTGGGACAGCGTCAACGCCCCCAAGGTCAAACCGGGGGTCGCGGTGCCTCCTCCCGTCAAGAAAGTGGTGCCAATTGAGCCGGTTGCGCCGAAAGTGCAGATCGCCCGTGCTTTGATGCCGGACCCGGATGTCGGGGCTTTTGCAACAGACGCGAAAGCATTGGTCACGGAATTGTTTGCTGCTGAAACCGCTGAACGCCGGGCTGCATGCATCCATGATGCCGCAAAATACAGTGCCGAAATCGAGGCGCAGTTTGGCGCGGGGGGGGGCGGCGAAAAAATTGAACTGCGGCAGTTCGCGCGCATCCCCGGGATGCCGCAGACGCTGCCGGGCGGCCTGCCGGTGCCACTGTTCAAGCTGGTAACTGCGGAATGTGCCAATGGCGCGCTGATTCGTCTTGAGCCGGGTGCCGACGGCAAGCGCCGCATCAGTTGGCCGCTGTTGAATGAAACGCATTCTGCGGCGCTGGCTGCCTTCATTAAAAAACCGGCGGGAGAGGCGGCGTGGTTTCACGTCGGCCTGCGGCCCAGCCATGGGCTGGATATTGCAGCGGAGCTGCGGCCGAAATACATCACCTTCGATGTGCAGGTATCGGCTAGCAGCGAGCCGCATTTCGTGGCGTGTGTCGAGCGTGACACTCCTCTGGGGCGCTTCATGGATCGTGAGAGCGAATGGGGGACGTCATATCTCGCACGCCTGCTGGTGCGCAGGCTCGACATTGAGTCGTCCGCACCTTGTCTGCTTATCATCGATTGTGAAGGTGCCCCTGAACGCTGAAGAGACACAGGCTGTGCACCTGTGTCTCCGGATATTGAATTACTGGGCCTGCCCGGTGTTATGAATCCTTTGGCGGCTCGCTGGAGCGTTTTTCATCCTCGCGGGCGAGTTCTTCCAGTGTCATTTCACGCGGTGGCTGGTCTGCCGGATCTTCATCAGGCATCTGCGAGCTTTGGTCCTCGCCGTGGTCTTCGATGTCGGAATTTTCGACGTCGGGCGGCGGGGCGGACGGTTTGGCGTCAGGCGTCTGGTAGTCGTCCTTGTCATCGGCATCATCGTCGCCGGATGACCATGGATTGTAGTTCTCGTTGTCCCAGTCATCTGGGCCTGGTTGCTCCAGTGCCTTCTCATCCTTGTCGATGTCGGCGTAGTATTCAGGGAAGGCGGCGCGGTCCTTCTTTTCCATGAAGTAGGCCAGCCAGATGCAGGTCTCATAGAGTACATACAGGGGGGCTGCCAGCACGAGCATGGTGAAGGGGTCTGGAGTCGGTGTGACGACCGCAGCAAAGATCGCGATGGCGATGATGGCATAGGAGCGGGTCGTGCTCATGAGCTTGTAGTTCAGGAAATCCAGTTTCACCAAGACCATGACAATGACTGGAAGCTCAAAGGCGACGCCGAAGAGCAGGATGAAACGGGTGGCAAACTTCACGTAGTCAGCGAGTCGCCAGCCATTCACCAGGCCGAGGCTGCTGTTGAAGGAGTAAAAGAACTCCAAGGCCTTCGGCAGCACGATGTAGAAAGCAAAGCTGGCACCAATGAGAAACAGTGCCGCACCGATGCCAATGGCTGGAAAGATGGCTTTTTTCTCCGCTGGTTTCAGGCCTGGAAGAATGAATTGCAGCACAAAGTACAGCAGGACGGGAAAGGCGAATATCACCGCCGCGATCAGCGCCAGGTTCATCACCATCATGAAGCCTTCCTGGGGCGTCAGGATCTGCAGCATGCCCTTGACATCCGCTTCAGTCTTGACCACGCCGGTCCACCAAAGGGGGAGCTTGATGATCTCGAACAGTTTGTCGTAAAAGTAGAACGTGCCGATGGTGGAAACCAGCAGCGTCGTGACGATGCGCACGATCATTTTGCGCAGGTCTTCGAGGTGATCGAGGAACGGTTTTTCCTCGTCGCCTTTGCCGCTGAGGTTCATGGCGACTTTTTCGCGAACTTTGAATACTTTTTGGAGCAGGCCGGACCACATGGGAATGAGAGGGGGGGAGGGGAGTTGCGGGTGCGTAGGACTACGGCAGTCCTTGGGCCGCGATCCGCGCGTAGAGAGCCAGCGTCAGGGCGTTGGTGATCGCATTGGCAGCAATCATCCCACGCAGTTGTCCCGCGCTAACAAACCGCACGTCGCTGATGTGCTCGCTTCCATCCGGTTCCGGACGGCTGACGACACACACGGGCTTCGCCGTAAACAGATAAACGATCTCGTCGGTAAAACCTTGCGAAGGAAAAAACCAACCTAGAGATTTCAGGGTTCCCAGATCGGGATGGAGCGCGCAGCCGCATTCCTCACGCAGTTCATTTTGAATGGTGTGGATGATGGACTCACCGGTGACTGCGGAGTCGATCTGACCGGCGGGAAATTCCCACATGGTCTGCATGACGGGCAGGCGCTCCTGATGTACCAAGACGAAACGGCCATCCTCCAGGATGGGGGCGATTGCCACGGCGGCCTTGCGCTGGACCACCATCCATGGGACCTCGGACTTGCGATTCGGCGTGGTGAAACAGGCTTTTTCCACGCCCACATGCGGATTGGAAAACAGCACTTCGCTGCGGGTTTTCTGCCAGCCAGCTTCGGCCCCAGGGGTGTAGAGTTCAAAGTCCGGGATCTGCATGCCGGTCACTCAGGGGTCAAAGCTTTGCGCCAGCGGGCAAGCTGTGCTTTCACATTCTGCGGCGATGGCGCACCGATGCCCTTGCGCGCGGCCATGGCGGTTTCCAGGTTCAAACAGGCCGTGACATCGGCTGCGAAGGCTGGGGAGAAGCGCTGGAATTCCTCCAGCTTCATGTCTCCAAAGCTGCGCTGCTGCTCAATGGAGTAGGCGACGAGTTTGCCGATGACTTCATGCGCCTGACGGAATGGGACGCCGTGATTGACGAGGTAGTCGGCCAAGTCGGTTGCGAGCAGCATGGGATCGCTCGCGGCGGCGGTGGTTTGGGCGCGGTTCACGTCCATGCCGGTGATCATCTCGGTGAAAACCTTCAGCGCGATGTCGATGGTGTCGATGGAGTCAAACAGGGGCTCCTTGTCCTCCTGCAAGTCGCGGTTGTAGGTCATCGGCAGGCCCTTGAGCAGGGTGAGGATGCTCATGAGGTTGCCGATCAAGCGTGCGGATTTGCCACGGGTGAGTTCGGCGACGTCGGGGTTCTTCTTCTGCGGCATCAAGGACGAGCCGGTGGTGTGCGCATCGCTGAGGGATACGAAGCCAAATTCGGCGCTTGCCCAGAGGATGACGTCTTCGCTCAGGCGGGAAAGATGGACTCCCAAAAGGGAAATGGCGAAGAGCAGCTCGGCGACGAAATCACGGTCGCTGACGGCATCCATGGAATTCTGCGTGACACTGGTGAAGCCGAGATGCTGAGCGACGAAATCGCGGTCGATGATGATGGTGCTGCCAGCCAGAGCGCCGGAGCCGAGAGGCATGACATTGAGCCGTTTGCGACAGTCCAGCAGCCGGTCAAAATCGCGTGCCAGCATTTCTACATAGGCCAGCAGATGGTGGGCGAAGAGGACAGGCTGGCCGCGCTGCAGGTGGGTGTAGCCGGGCATGACGGTTTCGTCGCCGCGCTCGGCACATTCGACGAGAGCCGCCTGCATGGCGCTGATGAGATCGACGATGCGATTGATTTCGGCGCGGCAGTAGAGGCGCACGTCCGTGGCGACCTGGTCATTCCGGCTGCGGGCGGTGTGGAGTTTTGCGCCGGCGGGGCCGATGCGCCTGGTGAGCTCTGACTCGATGTTCATGTGGACGTCTTCCAGTGACTCCTTGAACTCAAAGTTCCCCGATTCGATCTCATAGCGGATCGCCAGCAGGCCTGTTTCGATCTGCTGCTGCTCTTCGGCGGTCAAGATGTCCGCTTTGAGCAGTCCTTTTGAGTGAGCGATGGAACCGGCGATGTCATGGGCGTACAAACGCCAGTCAAACGACACAGATTCTCCATAGCGCTGCACGAGAGCGCTGGTTTCCTGAGCAAAACGGCCTTTCCACATAAATTTCGAGGGCGCATAGCCTAGCGGCTTTCAGAACCTGTGCAACCCCTGTGGAGGGGGACCGAACAGAGGTCGGAACCAGCCCCTTTGGACAAAATCTGCACAAAGTCCGCATTTGCCAGAATCGTAGTTCTTGTTAATCTCGTATCATGTCTGCGACAGAGTCTCAATCGCAAAACCGTTTTCTTGTCATGCACGCCGCCACCCTCGCTGAACTCCCTGTTGGCACAGATGCCATCGTCCAGGCCATGCCCACCGGGCGCTCTGGCCTCACACGGCTGCGTGAAATGGGGATTGTCCCAGGCGCTCGTGTGCGGGTGACGCGCCGTGCACCGCTGGGCGAGCCCATCGAAATTTGCGTGCGCGGTTCCCATCTTTCCATGCGCAATCATGAGGCGGCTTTCATCGCCATCTCCCCCGCAGCCGCATGAGCCAGGCCACGTCTGAGCCGCCGCTCATCGCCATTGTGGGAAACCCGAACTCCGGGAAAACCACGCTCTTCAACCTGCTCACCGGGCTGAAGCAAAAGGTGGCGAACTACCCTGGGGTGACCGTCGAAAAGAAAATAGGTGAGTGTTACAGCCAGCATGGCAAAAAACTGAGGCTCATTGATCTGCCTGGTGCTTACAGTCTGAATGCGCGTTCGCCGGACGAAGCCGTGCTGCGTGACGTGCTGCTGGGGCGCAGATCGGAAACGCCGCGCCCAGACCGGGTGGTCTGTGTGGTGGATTCGGCCAATCTGGAGCGCAATCTCTACATGGTCAGCCAGGTGCTTGAGCTCGGCCTGCCGACCATTTTGGTGCTGAACATGATGGATGTGGCCGTGCAGCGCGAATGGCGCATTGATGCGGCCAAGTTGTCCGAGTTGCTCGGTGTTGTGGTGATTCAAACGCAGGCTGTGTCCGGTCAGGGGTTGATCGAGCTCAAGCTGGCGCTCAGTCGTGAGGACCTCACGTCATCGAAATGGCAGAGTGCGAAATTGCCGGACGGGGTGAGGGCCGCACTGGAACAAAGTCGCGGTCCTTTGTGCGAGACGGGGGCCATTCACAGCCGCGCTTCGTTGCTGGAGCCATTGTATTTGCTGTCTGATCACAATCCGACGCACGATGGCATCGCTGATACGCAGATCGGGCGCATTCACGAGCTGCGTAGCAGGATGGAAACGAGCTTTCCGGGTTGGGAGGACGAACTTGTCGCGGAGCGCTACCGCAATATCGAAGAGCTGTGCGCGCAGGTTTTGAAACGGCCAGACCAGGAGATCGAAACCATCACGACGAAAATAGATCGTGTGCTGCTGCATCCTGTCCTTGGACTTGTGAATCTGCTGCTCGTGCTCGGACTGCTGTTCTTTCTTATTTTCAAGGTGGCTGAAGGCCCCATGGGCTGGATCGAGGCCGGATTCGGCCAGTTGGGCACGTGGGTGGAGGGGCTGATGGCTGCCGGGGATTTTCGTGATCTCATCGTGAATGGTGTGGTGCCGGGAGTCGGTGGTGTGGTCATCTTCCTGCCGCAGATTCTCATTCTGTTCTTCTTCATCGGCATCATGGAGGACACGGGCTACATGTCGCGCCTGGCATTCATCATGGACTGGGCGATGAGCAAGGTGGGACTCAACGGCAAGTCGTTCCTGCCTTTCCTGAGTTCGTATGCCTGCGCCATTCCCGGCGTCATGGCGGCGCGCACGATTGACAGTCCCAAAGACCGGCTGATCACCATTTTGATCGCGCCGCTGGCCTCCTGCTCGGCCCGCTTGCCGGTTTATTCCCTGCTCATTGGCGTCTTGTTTCCGGTGGGAGAGGTTGGGGCGCTGACACAGGCGGGCATCATGCTGGGACTGTATGCGCTGGGTACGTTCGGTGCGTTTTTCTTCGCCTGGGTGTTCAACAAGTGCGTGATGAAGGGGGCGGCGAGTCCGATGATTTTGGAAATGCCGTCCTACAAGATGCCTGCGATCAAGAGCATCCTGCTGCATGTGTGGCAGCGAGCGCGCATGTTTTTGGTGCGTGCCGGGACGATCATCATGGGCATTTCCATTTTGATCTGGGCGGCTTCGACCTACCCGAAGAGCGATACGGAGGACAAGGCACTCCAGCTTGAAAACAGCTTTGCGGGGCGTGCAGGCAAGCTGATCGAGCCCGCCATCGCTCCACTCGGTTATGACTGGAAGATTGGCATCGGGCTCATTGGGAGCTTTGCCGCCCGCGAGGTGTTTAATTCCACGATGGGCGTGGTGTATGCGGTGGAAAGCGGAGATGACGACAATCTGACGCCGCTGCGCGACAAGCTGGCCTCCGAGCGCCGCCCAGACGGCCGGGCGGTTTACACGCCGCTTGTCTGCATCAGCCTGCTGGTGTTTTACGTCTTCGCCATGCAGTGCGTCAGCACCATCGCCATCGTGAAGCGTGAAACGGGAAGTTGGAAATGGGCGATGTTTCAGCTCGGATACATGACTGGAACAGCGTATGTACTAAGCCTGCTGATCTTTCAGATCGGCAGTGCGCTGGGCTACTAACCTTCTTCTCACCATGAACGCAGACTGGCAATCCATTGCAGCAATCGCGGTCGTGCTAGTCACGATCACGCTTTTCATCGTCCGTTCCGCCAAACGCCGGAAAAAACCGGGCTGCGGTGGCAGTTGCGGCTGTGGGAAATGAGGCGCACAATGCGTCATGATAGCGATTGATCTCTGCACGTTCGATCCTGGAGTTGCTGCCAAATCGCCTGCGGCCTTTGCTGCGGTGGTGGTGGATTGCGTGGAGGACTCCTGGGACAATGGGGCCGATCTTGTGCTGCTGCCGGAATTCACGTGGTTGGGGCTGGAGCCGCTGGTCGAGCCCCCAACAATGAAGCGGGTGGCCGAGGTTTTTTGGGGGGAACTGCTGCCGGCGCTTAAATCACTGCTGATTCGTCCGGGCAAAGCGGTCGTACTTGGCACAGTGCCGTTCTGGGATGCGGAACGCCAGGAACTGCGTAACCGGGCACCGATTCTGGTTGAGGATCAAATCTTGTATCAGGACAAGCTGCACCTGACTCCGTGGGAGTCGGAATTTTCGCCGGGCACGGAACTGCGGCTTTGGGAGTTTGCCGGGCTGCGCTTTGGGGTGGTGATCTGCCTCGACATCGAGATT
>NZ_JAQSEA010000199.1 GCF_029946185.1 Prosthecobacter sp. | reverse complement strand
AACGATTGAGCAAACTTGAGGTCTGTATATTTAGGGGCGGCGGTGGGCTACTCCCGAGGGCGCGGGAAGCGTGGGGCCGTAGGACGGATGTGGCGGCAGCCCGTCCGTGCCTGAGCGCAGGGCAAACACCTTGGCGTACGAAAGTCCTCGCACTCGGGCGGTTTGACGGAGCGGGCGGCGGGACGTGGCAAGGCGCAGCGCGCCAAACACACCCAACCTACGGTCTGACCCTGAAAGCTGCGCCAAGGGCGGCAAGGAGGTGGATTGCCATCCTGTGTGTCTTCCTGCCTCCAAGGGGCGGGGAGGTTCTTCATGCAATCCCCGTTGGTATCAATGATACTGGTTTGATACTTGATACCACTTCGTGGCACCGAGCCTGGTGGGTGTCTGAAAAGGGGGCGGGCCGAATGGCACCCGGTTAAGGAGACGCCGATGTGGAGAGGGATCGTCCCGATCTCTCAAGCGTGTGCAATGTGGAGCGGGTGCGAGTATCGCGAGCGCTTCAGACGGAGGATATTCAGGATCCTTCTCCGCCCGCATTCGAGGCCGGTCTCAAACCTTCGGCTCAAGCGACGCTAGGTCTCCAGCGGCCAGTTTCAAGCACACGATGCCCTGGGCTAGCAGCGGGTATTTTTGGGAGCCTTTCAAGCCGGGGGATGGCGTGGTCGGGAAGGAGGGACACAAGGCGGTGTCGAACACAAGAGACCAGAGAGCGCTCGCGTCACCGGGAAGAATGAAGGGCTGCGGCTCTGCGCTGTTGTTGAACAGCAGCAGGAGCGGGCTGGATGCCTCACTGGGAGCACCCAGTAGAGCGCCAAAGCTGCGGCGGGTCTCCTGATGCCATTCCTCATGATGCAGCAATGTGCCGTCGCTTTCGATCCAGAGGACGTCGCGCAGGCCGGTGGCGGGATTGAGTTTGCCGTCGAAATAACTGCTGCGCCGAAACACTTCATGGCTGCGGCGGAAAGCGGTGATCTGCCGGGTGAAGGTGAGAATTTCCTCGTCACAGTCGTGCCAGTCCAGCCAGCTGATGTCGCTGTCCTGGCAGTAGGCGTTGTTGTTGCCACGCTGGGTGCGGCCGCGTTCGTCGCCAGCCGTGAGGAAGGGGACGCCGAGGGAGCACATCATGGTGGCGAGCATGCCGCGACGGAGTCGTGCACGCGTTTGCAGCACCCAGGGATCTGCGGTGGGGCCTTCCACGCCGCAGTTGGTGCTGTGATTGCAGCTGTCGCCGTCACGATTGTCCTCTTTATTGGCCTCATTGTGCTTGTGCTCGTAGCTCACGAGATCCAGCAGCGTGAAGCCGTCGTGCGAGGTGAGGAAATTGATGCTCGCCAAAGGGGGGCGCTGGTTCCAGCCGAACACGTCCTGGCTGCCGCAGAAACGCTTGGCGAACTCGGCGGTGGCACCGGCATCTCCGCGCCACCAACTGCGTACCGTATCGCGATACTTGCCGTTGAGTTCCCGCCAGGGTTCGGGAAAATTCCCCACCTGATAGCTGTCCATGCGGGACATGTCCCAGGCTTCGGCGATGAGCTTGACCTTTGAGAGCACTGGGTCCTGCGCCACGGCGCTGAGGAAGGGCGACTGGCGGTTGAACCCGTCCTTTTCGTCTCGGGCCACGGTCACGGCGAGATCAAAACGGAAGCCATCGACGTGCATCTCGGTGACCCAGTAGCGCAGGCTGTCCAGAATCAGGCGCATCCCCGGCGGGCTGGAGGAATCGACCGAGTTGCCACAGCCGGTGACATTCACATAGTCCGCCCCGTCTTCACCAAATTGATGCCGGTAGTAGCTGTGATCGTCCAGTCCACGAAACATCAGTGAAGGGCCGTGCTCATTGCCCTCGGCGGTGTGATTGTAAACGACATCGAGAATGACCTCGATGCCGGCGGCGTGCATGGCCTTCACCATTTCCTTGAACTCACGCACCTGCTCCTGGGGATCTGTTGCGGCGGCATAGGTGTTGTGCGGGGCAAAGAAGCCGATGGTGTTGTAGCCCCAGTAGTTGGTGAGTTCCCGGCCCAGCAGAAAGCCGTCGTCCAGATGCTGATGCACGGGCAAAAGCTGCACGCTGGTGATGCCGAGATCACGCAGATAGGAAGTGACAGAGGGGTGTGCGAGCCCGGCATAGGTGCCGCGCTGCTTGGCGGGGACGTCTGGATGTGTTTGGGTGAAGCCCTTCACATGCAGCTCACAGATGACCGTGTCCTGCCATGGTATGCTGAGTTTGGTATCGCCGGTCCAGTCGAAAGATTCGTCGATCACCACGCTTTTCAGGGCCTCGGCTCCATTGTCGACACGGCCGAGAGCGTGCCGTGGATCGGGCAGCGTGCGCATGTGCTCGGCCTCGTCCGGCTTGCCTTGGATGGCGCGGGCGTATGGGTCGAGCATGAGTTTTTTGGCATTGAAACGCATCGCATTTTTTGGCAGCCAGGGACCATGGGCGCGATAGCCGTACAGGGTGCCTGCTTTGACCCCGTGGACAGTGGCGTGCCACAGATCGCACTCGGTGCGCTGCATGCGGATGCGGGCGGTCTCGCGGTTGGGGGATGCGGGGTCGTAGAGGCAAAGGTCCAGAGCCACGGCATGCCGGGAGTGCGCGACAAACCGGGTGCCAGCGCTCAGCAGAGTGACGCCCGGTGCCAGGGGACCACCGTTGATCTCGAATGCAACGGGCAGGGGGGAGGCAGGCACAGTCACACGAGCAGGTGTGGAGGGCGTCGTCTTCCGGGCAAATTTGCGTTTCAGGCTGGTGAGCAAAGGTTGCATGAGTCTCACAACGCACAACGTTTGCCATGACGCCATGAATTATCGCCATTTGCCCGCCCTTTTTCTGCTGCTGACGACCACCTGGGTACAGGCCCTCAAGCCGTCGGACCCGGCACGCTTTGAAAAGGCCATCCAGGCCTTTGAGGCGGAGGATGCTACGCAAGCGCCGCCGAAGGATGTCACGGTGTTCGTTGGTGCTTCAAACATCCGCCGCTGGCAGTCGCTGCGGGAGAGGTTCAAAAAGACGCCGGTGCTCAATCGTGGCTTTGGCGGCGCGCAGATCAGCGACGTGGTGCATTTCGCGGACCGCTGCGTGATCAAATATCAGCCGAAGCAGATCTACCTCAATGCCGGTGGCAATGACCTGCATGCGGGGCGGACGCCGGAGGAGGTGCTGGCGACCTTTGAGGCCTTTGTGACGAAAGTGCGCAGGGCTTTGCCGAAAAGCGCGATTTCGTATATCTCCATCCCGGCTTCACCCGCACGCTGGGACGAGGTGGCGCAGGTCAAACAGGCCAATGCCCTCATTGCCGCATCCTGCGCGAAGCAGGGCGTCGCTTTCATTGATGTGTTTTCGCTGCTGCTCGGTGCGGACGGCAAGCCGCGCCCTGAGCTTTACGTGGAGGACAAGCTTCACTTCAGCGAGGCCGGTTATGATGTCGTGACCTCGGCCATCCGCTGGCAGAAGGATATTCTGGCTTTTGGGAAGAAGGATGCGGAAAAGGCACCGCCGGAGAACCCCATCGTTTTCACCGGCAGTTCCAGCATTGTGAAGTGGAAGACACTGGAGGAGGATTTCCCCGGACTGCCGGTGATGAATCGCGGCTTTGGCGGCTCCGAGTTGTTTGATTCGTTCAACTACGCGCATCTGACCGTGATCAAGTACAAGCCCCGGCTCGTGGTGATGTATGCCGGCAGCAATGACATCAGCGCGGGCAAAACACCGCAGCGGGTGTTCGCGGATTTCGAAGCCTTTGTGGCCAAGGTTCATGCCGCGCTGCCGGAGTGCCGCATCAGCTACATCTCGAATGCGCCGAATCCGAAGCGCTGGAGCATGGTCGGGGAGATGCAGGAGGCGAGCAGACTCATCGAGGAGTTCACGAAGACCGACAAGCGGCTGCAGTTCGTCGATGTCTATCCGCACATGCTTGGCGCTGATGGCATGCCGAAGCCGGACATCTTTGTTGCAGACGGGCTGCACATGAACGCCAAGGGCTACGTGATTTGGAAGGAAGTGGTGGGGCCGTATTTGAAGTAGCCCTGTCCCTGCGGAACAGGGAAGGGATTTGCAAGCAGCGTAAGGAGTGTGTGGCCAAGCCGGGGGCTATGGGAGAGTCGGAGCGGTTCCTTGTTCCGCAGGAACTAAGCTACTTTGGCTTCGCCAGGCTGGAGCTTCTAAAATCAACAATCGATTGTTCGACAATCGTCAATCCTCCGGCTCAAGGACGCCTAAGCCGTCCATAATTGAAGAGGTTCCAAGCCTCACACCAGCCCTTCCTTCACCGCCTTCGCGATGGCACTTCCACGGCTGCGCACCTGTAGCTTGACGTACACGCTGCGGATGTACTCGTCCGCCGTGTAGTAGCCGATGCCGAGCTGCGCGGCGGCGTCCTTGATGGTGCTGCCGCTGACGAGGAGCTTCAAAATGTCCAGCTCACGCGGGGTGAGGCCGTAGTCTTTGTGCGGCACGTTGGCCTTCGAAAACATCTCCAGCACGCGGCGTGCGATGTGGGGATTGATGGGAGATCCGCCTGCGGCCGCACTGCGGATCGCGGCGGCGATGTCATCGGTGTTGGATGTCTTCAAAAGGTAGCCAGCGGCTCCGGCGCAGATGGCGCGGAAGATTTTGTCGTCTTCTTCAAACACGGTGAGGATCACGATGGCGGTGCTGGGTGCAAGCTGGCGCAGGCGTGTGATGCCATCGATGCCGTTCATGCCGGGCAGGCCGACGTCCAGCAGGAGCACCTGCGGCGCAGGTTCTGTGGCGAGCGCGGCAAAGGCGTCCTCGCAGGCGGTGAAGCGCTGCGTGCAGGTGATGCCGTCGAGGCGGTTCAAAGCTTTGACGAGACGCTCGCCGTAGGTCTTGTGGTCTTCGATGATCCAGAGGTCGATGTTTTCAGGCATGCAGCGGCAGGGTGAGAATTAAAACGGTGCCTTGAGGGGCGGAGGTGATGTCTGTGGAGCCTTGATGCTTGGCGGCACGGCGTTGCAGATTGGTGAGGCCCATGCCGGTGTGTTTGGCGCTGGTGTCGAAGCCGTGGCCGTTGTCGCGGATGGTGAGGATGATGTCGTTGTGGGTCTGCTTGAGCGTGATATGCGCCTCGGTGGCAGCGGCGTGGCGCGTGATGTTGTGCAGGGCCTCCTTGAACATCAGCATGAGGTCGCGCTGGCGGTCCACGGACAGGCGGCGGGTCTGGGCGTGGTCATCGAGATCGAGCGTGTGCTGGATGCCGCGCAGCATGCGGTCGGCGGTTTCGCGCAGGAGTGTGGGCAGGTCATCGGTGCCGTAGCGCTCGCTCTGCATGAGGCGGGTGATGTCGCGCATGGCGTCCACGGTTTCAGCGGCGATGTCTTTGATGTCGGTGAGATCCTCGCGCGACTGCTGGCTTTGCCCACCCTCCGCCAAGATGTCCTGGGCGATGAGGGCGATGCTGCCGAGGCTGCTGCCGATCTCGTCATGCAAATCGTGGGCGATGCGCTCGCGCAGGCGTTCGAGTTCCCCGCGCCGGATGCGGCGCTGACGCTGCAGCCAGAGGAGCAACGCGATGACGCCTGCCACGGCCATGCCGATGAGCAGCACCAGTGCGATCTTTTGCCAATGCTGCGTGATGATCTCGCGTTGCTTCGCGATCAAGCTGAGTTCTTGCTCCACTTCACGTCGCGTAGAAAGAGCCGCAAGCCACCCGGGCCAGTCCACGATGTCAGCGCCGCTGGCAAAACCATCGACTAAAGCGGCGCGTGACCAGCCATTCTGTTCGGTGGAATCGGGAGAATTCACCTCGCAACCGAGGGCGATGTTTTTGCCGTCCGACCAGACCTGCATCTCCGCCATGGCTAGCACGACGGCGCCATTGCTCACATGCGGGTCGAGCACCTGCATGCGTATGAAACGTGCGCGGCGGGCACCGACGAGGGTAACCACATTGTCGCCCGGCAGGGCGTTGTAACTGCCCGACTGCGGCGCGGGCAGGAGGTGCGGTGTATCATTGTCCGCCTCCCGCAACTCGATCTGGTAGCGCACCGGGAAACCGTAGCCGTGGCTGTGTGCGAACTGCGGCGGATACGCGGGGAAGAACCGGATTTCGTCGATGGGACGTACCTGCCCGAGATCAAGTTCGACCCATGGGTTGGTGTGGGGGCGGCCTTCGCTGGCGGGCACACTGCGAAAGCCGAGCGTGGGACTGTGACGCGTGCCGAGCGGTGGCCCGAGCACGGTGTGACCATCCACCAAATTAATGCGTCCCCAGTCGGGCCGGGTGCCCTGGCTGCTGCTGGCACGAACCGCCGCGGGGCCGATGGACTCCAGCCGTGCGCCCAGGTTTTCATTCCCTTGCAGCAGCATCACTTCGCCCAAGGCGCAGAAGGAGCGATCTCCGGTGGAATACAGCCGCGTCGCGGTGATGCGCACCTTTTGTGCCATGCCTCCGTATGTTGGGATCACTATCGGGAGCAGCCCCGGATTGGGGAAATCCGCGCCGGTGTAGTCCGCGATGATGGTACGCTCGTTGTCCTCGCCTTCGCCCAGCAACTCGACATAAAAGCGCAGTGGGAAGCCATAGCCGGTGCTCACGGCGGCACCGTTCGGTGGTGGGGCGATGAGCACGACCGCATCGATGCTTTGCGCCTGCCCCAGATTCAACTCGACCCACTCCGCTTTGTCCGGTGAAGACGAGTAGAGGCTGTGCCAGCCCAGACGCTGGGTGAACTGCACTTCTGGTGCGGAGGGCATAATGCTGAGTCTTTTCTGCAAAGCGGCACTCTCCCTCTTCATCGCACTTATCTCCGGAATCCATGACGTGACCTCGCCACAGGCCACCTGGCCCCACAACAGCAGGATGCAAAAGCAAGGATGGAGGAGGTGCCGCACGATGCACGCAGCCTAGCGAGGTGGACGCGACGCTGCCACCGTGTTCTAGTGCCGCAGCCGCCCCCGAGGATTCGGGGGGATCGTATGAAGCGGTTGTCGGCACCGTTTGGACTCAAGAGCGATGCCTTTCAATATGCTGCAGTTTGCGCACTTCCTCGAATCCTCAGTACGCATCAACTGCCCATTCAAAATTCCACCCCTCCCTCATGAAACAAACTCTGTCATTTCTCCTGACTCTGCCTTTTGCGGCAGGCATTTCCGCCTTGGCCTTGGATCCCCACGTCGAAGCTGTCATCAAGGCGGTTGAGGGCGCGCATGGCAAAGTCGAGAAGACGGAAGATGGACAGAGCTTGAGGCTGGTCGATCTCGCGGTGCCAAATACCGGGCCGCATGATCACCGGAAGGAAGATCCGTATGACGCGGCCTTTTTTGAACATCTCGGGCACATCACCACGCTGGAGTCGCTGAACGTCATTTCCACCAAGTTTAATGACGAGTGGATGCCGAACATCGCGAAGCTCACGAATCTCAAGACCCTGCGCTTTACGAACAACGGTTCGTTGACGGACGCAGGCATGGTGCAGCTTGCGGGATTGAAGAATCTCGAATCCTTCTCTTTCGTTGGCACCAAGATCACCGGGCGCGCCTACGCGAAATTCGAAGGTTTTACCAAGCTGATCAAGGTAAGTCATCGTGGCAACAGCATCGACGACGAGGGTTTGAAGGAACTGTGCGATCATCTGCCGAATCTCGAAAGCATCAGCCTTGCTCACGCGAAGTTCACGGATGCGGGCGCGCCTAATCTGGCCAAGCTGACGAAACTCAAGGGCCTAGAACTTGGCGCTCACGCCACGCCCGCAGCGCTGAAGAACATCACCGCGCTGCCGCTTGAATCGCTGCAACTCGGCGAAGGTTTCGACAAATCCGAGTCACTGCCAATCGTCAAGGACATCAAGACGCTAAAGCGCCTCACGCTCACAAACTGCAAGGACACCACCGACGAGGATCTCAAGGTGCTCGCAACGATGACGCAGCTCGAATCACTCGAACTTGGCAGCCCAAGTCTGCCCGAGGAACGCCTGCCGCTGCTGCAAGGCTTCACCTTCCTCAAGGAACTGAAAATCATCGACCGTAAGAAGGGTTATCCGCCGGAGACGCAGGCTAAGATCAAAGCGCTGCTGCCGAAGGTGGACGTGAAATATAAGTGAGCAGCTCCAACCGAATACTCACTTAGCCGCATCGTTCTTCTTCGCATTCTCATCGTAACGGTGCAGGGGGCGAACCCAGATGTTGCGGTAGCGGGTGGGGTTGTGATGGTCTTGCAGGGCGAAGCCGACTTCCTGCAGTTTCGTTTCGAGCGGGGCTGCGTGTTGCACGATGACGCCATTGAGTAGCACCGTGATGCGTGCGGGCTGAAGCACGTTGCCCTTCTCATCGAACTGCGCGCATTCGCAGATGATGTCATAGCTCTGCCATTCACCCGGCTTGCGGCTGGCGTTCACGAGGGGTGGGTAGTTGCTGTAGATCGCCCCGGCCTGACCGTCGGGGTACGTATCATTCTCATAGGAGTCGAGCACCTGCACCTCGCCCCAGCCGTGGATGAGCACGCCGCTGTTGCCCCGGCCCTGGCTCTTGCCCACGACCTCGGCGGGCGTGGCCCATTCGAGGTGAATCTGGCAGGAGCCGAACTTGTCGCGCGTGTCGATGTCGCCGCCCTTGGGCGTGATCTCGGCATAGCCGTTTTCGATCTTCCAGTTCGGCACGTCGCTTTGATCCTTGTCGTCCTTGCGTGGTTTGCGGATGAACTTGGAGAGGTCTTTGCCACCGAAGAGCACGACGGCATCGCTCGGAGCTGTTGTCGCCGTCGGCGGTGTGATCACCGTGGGGCGCGGGCGCTGCATGTCGCCCTGCCGGTAGATGCCGCCGGGGGTGAAGGGCTTTTCTTTTTTAAGTTCGGCTGGCTTCGCCGGTTCAGCGGCGGAGGCGAGAAGGGTGAGGAGGGGCAGAGTGAGAAGGAGGCGGTGCATGGTGGTAGAAACGGCTTGGATACTGATGATTTGCAGGCAAAAAGAAGGCCGACGATTTCGTCGGCCTTCCCGAGTCCAATTGCGGCGCAACTGGACTACTTTGCGAAAGCCTTGTCCTTCGCGTTGCCGCCGCTGGTGAGGTAGGCGATGAGGTCGAGGAGTTCGTTTTGATTGAGGGAGTTGATGAGGCTGGGGGGCATCATGCTGACTTTGCGGGTGCCCTTCTTCGCGATGTCGCTTTCGTTGATGGCCATGTGGTCGTTGGGGGCGAAGGGGTTGGTCATGATGAAGACCTTGCCGTTTTCTTCGACGACGATGCGGCCGATGATGATGCTGCCATCCTTCTTGGTGATTTCGTGGCTGTCGTACTGGTCGGAGATGACCTTGCTGGGATCGACGATGTTCTCCATGAGGTCGCGCATGGTGTAGCGGTTGCCGACGCCGGTGAGATCAGGGCCGATGCTGCCGCCGTCGCCATTGAAGCGGTGACAGGTGGCGCACATGATGCTGCGGTACATGGCCTCGCCGTTTTTGAAATCGCGGCCTTTGAGTCCGTCATTGGTGAGGGCGACGACTTCATCGACCGTCCAGTTTTTACCGGGGCCTTTGGGGGCGACGTAGTTGGGGATGGAGGTGCTGGCCTCGACCTTGTTGCTGAGGGCTTCGAGCGCGGCGAGTTCTTCCTGCGGCACGAAGGTGGCAAGGGCGTCCTTGCGGATGTTTTCAATGAAGCCTTTGAAGCTGTTGCCGCCTTTCCAGGTGCGGGCGTGGGGGAACCAGGAGAAGAAGGTCTGGCGATGCTCGGGGGTCCAGCCTGCGGTGGCATTGCGCAGGGCGACCATGTAGCTGATCTGCTGCCCATTCGGGCGGCTGCCAGCGGCGGCACGGGCGGCGTTGGCGTAGCCATCGTTGCGGCTCAAAACCTCATCGGTGGCGACTTCTTGAAAGTCGTCTTTCGCGGTGGCCATGATGGCGAGGGTTTTGGAAACGACGGTGGGGGAATCGACGGCGACGAGGATCTGGCAGAGTTCGCGGTTCAAAGAGGGGTTTTCGGTTGGATAAACTAGGTCGAGCGCTGTGGCGATCTGGGAGCAGATGTCTGCATCAGGCTTGCCAAGACGGATCAAGATGAGCTCCAGAGCACGCACGGCGGCGAGCTGCTGATCGAGCTCGAGACCTGCACCTACCAGCCTGCCCATGGCAAGGAGCATGCGGCCCTGAAGCTCGACGTTTTCCGCAGACACATCGCCAATGGGCTCCGAAGAGGTGCCTGTGGGCTTTCCGGCAGGTTTGCCGCCTTCGGTGTTGGATTTGGCTCCGGTGACACGAGCGAGGGCGATGATGCCTTCGATCAAAGCGACGGGATTCTTTTCGCTGAGCACCTTTTCCTGCCAGAGTGCGACAGGGAGTTTTTCAATGGCGACACGAGCAGCATAGCGAATGTGGCGATCGCTGTTGCTGAGCTTGCTCCAAGCATCGCCGAGAGCCTTGGCGGCATCGACTTTGCCGGTGTGGTAGGCTTCAAGAGAGGCACGCAGTTTGAAATCCTCACCCAGTGGCTGGGCTTTGGCAGGGGCGGTGGATTCATCGCCAACATAGGTCACGCGATAGACGCCGGACTGGGTCTTGCGGCCGCCGACGGCGAAGTACATGGCACCGTCCTGCGGATGGATGACGACGTCAGTGAGCGGGAGGGGTTTGCCGAAGACGAATTCTTCCTTGGTGGCTGCGAAGCTTGCGCCTTTCGCGTCCAGGTTGATGGCCCACATGGTGCCGTAGGTCCAGTCGTTGATGAAGATGGCGTGCTGGTATTTGGCAGGGAATTTTGCGCCAGTGCCTGCGACGACACCGGTGGGGCTGCCGGGGCCGATGTCGAGCGTGGTGGGGAGTGAGTCAGCGTAATAGTTGGGCCATTTGCCACTGCCGCTGCGCCAGCCGTAGTCGGCACCGCTGACGCAGTGATTCACACGAGTAGCGCGGTACCAGGGGCTACCGATGTCCCACTCCATGTCCGCGTCATAGGTGAAGAGTTCGCCCTGGTCGCTGAAGCAGATGTCGAACTCATTGCGGAAACCGTAGCAGAAGAGCTCCAAGCCGCTGCCATCGGGGTTCATGCTGCAGATGTATCCGCCGGGGGCGAGGATGCCACGGGCGTGGCCGTTGGCATCCCAGAAGCGGGGGAGGATGTGGTCTTCGCTCCAGATTTTGGCCGGGCGGCTGTCTTCGAGACCTTCAGGCAGCTTGGTGTGGTTGCCGCAGTTGAAGAAGATGCGCTTGCCATCGGGGCTGACGGTCATGCTGTGCAGGCCGTGCTCGCCGCCGCCTCCCATGGTGTGCAGCTTGGTGATCTTGTCGAACTGGTCGTCGGCATTGGTGTCCTGCAGGCGGTAGAGGCCGTTGTTTTTGCCGTCCTCATTGACCATGACGTAGAGGCTGTCGAATGCGGCGAGCAGGCCGTGCGCCTTGCCGAGCTGGATGGCGAGTTTTTCCGGCTTGAGGTTCTCGGTTTTGCCGATGGCTGGAACGCTCATGCGGTAGATGCTACCATATTGGTCACAGGCGATGAGGCGGCCTTTGGGATCGACCGTGAGCGCTACCCAGGAGCCTTCCTGGTCTTTCGGGACGTTGTAGAGTTTCTCGACCTTGAAGCCTTTGGGGACGGTGATCTCTGATGCAGCGACGCTCTCGGCAGGACCGCTGTTTTTGCCGCCGGCGGCTCTGCCATCGAGTGCGAGGCCCCAAGGGCCTTTGCCGTAGTCGTTGATGACGAGGGCGGGCTGCCAGGCTTCCGTGCCGGCCTTGGTGGCCTCCCATTTGTCCGTGGTCTCCACGACGATCGCTTTTTCATCGTTCGGCAGTTTGAGGGTGAGCCGGGCTATGAGTGCCGCGACGCCGCCTTTGTTGCGACCGTGGACAATGATTTCGTTCTGCGCACCGAGCTTGATGTCCTTGCTGACGTCCATCTTGGTGGGCTCCTGCCAGTCCGGATTAGTGAGGACTTTTTTGCCATTTAGCAGGGCGTCCGCCCCGTTGTCACAGGTGAGTTCCAGCAGAGCTGACTGCACCTTGGCGGGCACATCAAAGCGATAGCGAAAGGTGACCTGCGAGTCCTTGTTGCCATCCTTGGACAGCCAAATCCACTGCGGAGCGGCGGAGGCGGTGTTCAGCAGTAGGGCGAAAGCAGCGAGCGTGGGAAGAATACGAGGCAACATGATGGGCGGAAAATACGCACCAAATCAGCTGACGTTGCACTCTATTCCCATCCTTTAGCGAAGACGGGGGCTGAACGGGTCAGCCGTGGCTGGCACAGACTGATCTAGTTGCCATTCACCAAGCTGCCATTCATGGACTGGTCGCCGTTGACTTTTTGCACGGACAGCGCCGCGACACGGGACTTGAGCTCCTTGCTGGGCTTGAAACGTACGACACAGCGGTCAGGAATCATCACCTCAGAATTTGGCTGCTTTGGGTTGCGGCCGATTTTGCCACGCGCCACGCGAAGGTCGAAGGTGCCGAACGTGCGCAGCGTCACTTCGTTTCCTTCGGCTAAATTCTTCGAAACCAACTCCATAAAGGATTCCACCATGGCCAGTGTGTCGGCATGCTTGATTCCCGTTGCGTTGCTGAGTTCCGCAACCAAATCTTTTTTGGTGATCGTGGTCATAATATGGTGACTAGCGAGACGTTTAACACGGTGCAACTAATTTCTGTGTCGAATTATTATCCCTACCTACGATTTAGTCAGTAGGTTTATTTGGGCTAATCCGAAACTATCCGTGAAAGAACCTCAGAAGAGGTGCGGAAGTGCATTTTGCACAGCTTCGGCAAAACGTCGTTGCCATGCAGTTTTACGAGATTGGCGGCGGTTTGTTTCACACCTTCGGAAACTCCTTTGGGGAGTTCCATGCCAAACTTCTGGCCCTGTGAGTTCAGCCAGCTCAAAAAACCCTCGCGTGCAAGAATGGATGCTGCGGCCACCGCCGGGTCGCTTTCTGCTTTGGTGCGCTGGACGAGTTCGATTTCTCTGCCACGGGTCTGCATGGCGCGTTGCAGCACGGCGGGATTGGCGAACTGATCTGAGATGGCCCGCTGGCAGGTGGGGACGCGTTCAAGCAGGTTTTCGATGATTCGGGCATGCCCCCAGGCCAGAAGACGGTTCAGATTGCCAAATTTGGCGTGAAGCTCGTTGTACCGTTCGGGGTGAATGGAGATGACTTCCCAAGCGAGGCCGGGAATGCTGCGGATGTCAGCGGCAATCTTGCAGATGCGCGCGTCGCTGCTGATGCGTTTGCTGTCCACCGCTCCGACATCGCGCAGGCGGCGTGTGACATCGCCATCGACATAAACTCCCGCGATGACCAGCGGGCCGAAGAAGTCGCCCTTGCCGCTTTCGTCCACGCCGATGTGAGGCTGAAACATCTCGGGGTTGTGCACTTCTTCGTAGCCGAGTTTTGCCTCTCCCAAGATCTCGGGTTCGAGCAAGTTCGTGATGAAATCCTCCGTCTCCTTGCCCTGCACAACGATCTTGGGGCCTTTTTCATAGACGCACACATTCACCTTTGATTTGGCGGCGGCGTAGAGGCAGTAGGGTTTGGTTTGAAACTCAAAGCCACGCTCCTCCAGCAGCGTGCGCAGCTTGTCCGCTTGACTGGAGGTGAGCGCGTGAGTGTAACTTGTCAGGGCTGGCATGGGCGCGATTTTAATCGCAGGTGTGACGAAAGACTCATGAAAAATGCGCCGGATCGTTCATAAGTAGAGGACGATGCCATCTCAAACAGCCAGGCCGGATAACCATGCTATCACCATGGAGCTTGTGAACTGGTTTGGGCACAACGCGCGTGATTATCCCTGGCGCCGCACGCGTGATCCATATGCGATCCTTATTTCCGAGGTGATGCTGCAGCAGACGCAGATCGCGACGGTACTGGGCCGTGGGTTCTACGCCCGCTGGCTGGAGCGGTTTCCGGATTTCAAGACGCTGGCGGCTGCGCGTGAAGATGAGGTGCTGAAAACTTGGGAGGGCCTCGGCTACTATAGGCGGGCGCGCAATCTGCAGCGCCTTGCCCAAGAGGTGATGGCGCAGCATGGCGGGGTGTTTCCGCAGGATCACGCGGTCATCCTCGAATTGCCCGGTGTCGGCCCTTACACGGCGGGTGCGGTGGCCAGTTTTGCCTTTGGTCTCGCAGAGCCCATCGTCGATGGCAACATCGCCCGTGTGCTGTCGCGCCTCTATAATGATGCCACGCCGGTGGATTCCACCGCCGGTGCGAAGCTGCTGTGGGAACGCTCGAAAGCCCTGGTGCAAGCGACCGATGACCCACGGGCCTTGAACTCGGCGCTCATGGAACTCGGGCAGACGCACTGCACGCCGACGAAGCCTGCCTGTGACCTTTGTCCGGTGCGTGCCCAATGCCGTGCGACTGATCCTGAAGCATTGCCCGTGAAAAATGCGCGCCAGCAGATCACTGCGGTCACTGAGCGTGTCATTTTTTTGCGCACGAACGAGGGGGTGCTGCTGGAGCTTGAGACCGGCAAACGCCGCACCGGCCTGTGGAAACTGCCTGCACTGCCTCCCATGCATGAGGATTCACCACCGCCTGTGTTGCTGCGCATGCAATACGGCATTACACGCTACAAGGTCACGCTTTGGGTGCATGAACCGTATGAACAAATCGGTGAATGGCCTGATGCGCATCGGGTGATCCCTTTTGCCGAACTTGAATCCACGCCTATGCCCGCGCCGTATCGTAAGGCATTGAACGATCTACTCCAGCGCGGTGAGTTCCAGCTCAGTGTCTGAATTGTCAGTTTGCCATTGACTGCCGATGCCCTACCAGATGCAATTACCCCATTTCATATGAAAACTCGCACCCTTCTTTTCTCTTTCCTCGCCATCGTCCTGGCGGGTTGCAAACCCTCAGCGGAAAAAGCGGCTGAGACCGCCGCAGCTACGACGGCTGCGAAGTCCGGCAAGCCGCAGGTGCTGGTGGGGAACTACCCGCTGCAATACTTTGCGCAGCGTATCGCGGGGGATGCCGTGGAGGTGCGCTTCCTGGCTCCCAAGAATGAAGATCCAGCTTTCTGGCAGCCGGACGAGGCCGCCATCACGGCGTTTCAAAATGCCGACCTGATTCTCATGAACGGTGCCGGCTACTCCAAGTGGGCAGATAAAGTCACGCTGCCAGAGTCCAAGGTCGTGGATACCTCTGCTTCCTTTGCCAACAACTTCATAGAAGTTCGTGACGCCACAACTCATAGCCACGGCCCCGGCGGCGATCACAGTCACAATGGCACCGCATTCACCACCTGGATCGATTTCAAGCAGGCCTCCATGCAGGTGCAGGCGGTGAGCGATGCGCTGGCCAAGCTGGTGCCGGCAGCCAAAGACAGCATCAGCAAGAACACCGTGGCACTGAAAGATGAACTTGCGTCTCTGGATGGCCGCATGAGCACGCTGAGCCGTCGTCTGGTGCAGTATCCTCTGGTAGCTTCTCACCCGGTCTATCACTACCTGGCGCGTCGCTATGGGTTGGAATTGAAGTCCGTTCTCTGGGAGCCCGACACAGTGCTTGATGATACCGCTCTCAATGACCTCAAAGGCATCCTCGCCGGTCATCGTGCAAGGTGGATGATTTGGGAGGGTGAACCAAACAAGGAAAGTGTCGAGAAGCTAGGCGCTCTTGGCCTTCAGAGCGTGGTCTTTGATCCCTGCGGCAACGTGCCTGCGAGCGGTGACTTCATGACTGTGATGAAGGCGAATGTGGATGCGATGGAAAACGCGTTTCGTTAACATGCTGGAGTTTTAGGGATGAAAGCTGACGTGGAACTTCGTCGCATAAGAAAAATGTAGAATATTATGTTGACGGCCTTATAGGGCCGTGGCAATATTCGGCACCTTCAATACAAGCCATGAAAACCAACCTGACACATCTTAACTCAATCGCGCTGACCGCGCGTCGGGGAGAGATTTTGTGTGTAGGTCTGGGTCTTGGTTTTATGCCCGCCTATCCAGCACAAGATTGGAGTCTCCCAATAAAGAGACAAAACGAGCAGGGTGCTTTGACACCCCATTAGGCCCCGAAGGCCAAGTTTCCGAAGGAAGCCCTGCTCGCCCCACAAAGGCAGCAGGGCTTTTTCTTTTGCAGCGAAACCACCACCCCCCCCCATTTTCCAAAAACACTGATTGAACCTGCGGTCACCTGACCGCTTCCCCACAGCACGAAAAACCCCGGCATCCGCGCTAACGGACACCAGGGCAAGGCCAGCCAAGCTGACTCCCGGAGGAGTCGTTTTATAGACGCCAGAGCAAGACCTGCAGACAGGTTTGCACCCTCCTTCCGAATGTCAAATAAAGCAGCCATCGAATACGCAATATTCCTACGTTTAGACGAGGAATACGGGAATTCATTGCCCATTTTGACATCACGAAACGGCTTCCCCGGGAGGTGTGCCATAAACACCGAAACATCCGCCGTGAAATACCTGCGGGTGCGACGCCAGCGATGAAGTGATCTGCACTCCATCCCGTGCGTGGCAGCGGTGTTCGTTCTTTATTTGGCAGATCACCTCAATACGAGGCTGATCTGCCATTCAAGGGCGCGGAGCACGGTAACAGGTGGTGTAACCTTGGGAGAGTGTACAGTGGCATGGCCGTCTCCGTGTCCTTGAATGGCAGAACGGGAAGATTTTACCAAACATTACGGCGGTGGCAGACAAGCAATGCACGGGTCTCCAAAACCCGAAGATGTGGGGGCAGTACCCACCCGCCGTGCCATTTCATTCCAAATTAAGAACGCGGCGGTAGATCGCTAAAGAGGCGGCCTGGACTGTAACCCCAGTGCTCATTGAGCCCGCACGGAGCATTACCGTGACGCCGCACCATTTTTCAAATCGCAGGGAGAGCCAGTGCTCTGACTGGTTTCATAAGCCCGTCTTGGTTGGTGCAACCCCAACCCCTGCTTCCATTTATTCGGTCGTGAAGAGTAACAGCAGACTCGCCTCCTTGTCAGGGAGGAGACAGCGGGGGCAGCACCCGTCTCGACCGCCATTTTCAAGGGGACCGTAGTGTAGAAGACTGCACGGCTGTTTTGCCGCTCCTGCGGCTGTTCATCTACTGCTCCGCACCGCATGACTCCGCGCTATCGCGCTCCTGCGCTGCACCCAGCAAGAGACGGAGCATTACCGTCCGGCTCCACCATTTCAAACTCCCCTGTGAGGTAAAGTAGCCTGTCGGCCTGTTACGCCGATCGTCGTGGTGCGAGCCCACGCTGGGGAGCCACTTATATAGTAGATCTGACGCTTCTGGCATCCCAACGCAGCAGCATCTCATGGAGAATTAGCAACGCGATGCCCATGGCCAGTGCCACGCTTGCCACCACTTCCAAACCGGAGTGTTGGACCAGCCAGCCACAGACACTGGGAAACAACGCAGCGCCGGTCATGGCCGCGCTGACTTGATAGCCGATGGCGTGGGCTGCTCTCGCCTTGCCCAGGCGCTGAGGAGTACGGGTCATCAGACATGGATAAATAGAGGCGAGGCCAAGCCCTGTGAGGGATAGCGCCAAAGCAGAAAGCGCGGCCGAACCATTCAGTGCAAAAAGGGCCAGACCTGTGACTACGCCCAGCATGCTGAACCGCAGCAGGCGGTCGATGCCCAGCCGATCCACGACAAAGCCGAAGAGAATGCGGCCCGCTGTGATGCTGGCCCAATAAAGGGTGACCCATAGTCCGGCTGTTTCTTTGCTCACGCTGCGGGATTCCGTCAGCAGGGTGAAACTCCACTGCCCCATGGTTACTTCCAGACCGGTGTAGATGAAAAAGATCGTGATCTGCATCCACAGGGCTCCGCTGCGCAGTGTCTCCAGCATGCTGAGAGTGGCGGTCGTCTCTGTTGCTTCCAGCTCCACCCCGGCTTCGGCTGGTGCGTCCCAGAGCCGTCGCGTGAAGGTAAACAGCAGAGTGAGCAACAGCAGCAGTGTGGCCACCGTCAGGTAGCCCGCACGCCAGGAGTTCAGACTCACCAGCATGGTGGTCATGATGAGCGGCCCCAGTGTGGCACCGATGCTGTAGCAGGCATGCAGCCAGTTCATGTGCCGCGCTGAGAAATGCTGAGCCACATAGTGATTCAGCCCGGTGTCGATCGCGCCGGAACCCAGACCGTGCAGCAGAGAGCAACTGGCAAACAAGATCCAAAAAGACGCCGTGCCATATCCAAAGCCGCTGACCGCCACCAGCAGACTGCTGCCTGCCAGCAGCAGGCCGATCCCGAGCTTGTTCAGCAGACGCCCGGTGAACAAGCCTGCCAGAAAATAGCTGGCCCCTGTGCCGAAGAAAATCCACGCCAGATCTCCTTGCTGCCTGCCAAATCCATCCCGTACAGAAGGCCATGCCACGCCGACGACTGTGTCCGGCAACCCCAGGCTGATGAAGCCGAGATAGGCGATGATTAGCAGGAGGCGTGTGGAGGATGCGGATTTCACGATGACAGAAGATGGTCTGAAATCTCATCGCACCTCACAACTTCCCTGCGTGCAAAGGCGTTTAATTGATCACAATGAAGGCTCATGCGGCTCATGTGACGCATGCCGCAGCCAGGTGCAACTCCTGGTGCGGGGACCATTTTTCGCTTGGCGGTCAAGTTGTTGTCAAAAGTTCAAGGCGGATGTTTTTTGACAGGTCTTGACCTGCGTGACGGCGAAGCCCATTTCCCTCAGTAGCTCAACAGCAGAGCACCCGGTCGATAACCGGAAGACCGTGGAGCGTCACCACGCCGAGGGACCATTTTTTGAAAGAACGCTGGATGGCTCAGACAGATGAGCGGCGGATTGAAGATCCGCAGAGGTTGGCGCGCTACCAACTCCAGCGGCCATTTCCGAAAAGTAGTCATGAGCTTCAGTTCGTTCTGGCAGCGCTCGCATCTGCCGGCATCACGAGCTGAAACCAGCAACTCCTTTCAATGCGGCATTGATGTAACAGCAAGCATTTCTGTCTTCCAAACAGAGCGCGTCGGGGCAGCACCGACATGCCGCACCCTTTTCAAACTCCCTTCATAGTGTAACAGCAGCATTCTTCGTTGTGAACGAAGCGGTGCCGGGGCAGAACCGGCTGAGGGAACCCTTTCATTCGTGTGCAAGGCGAAGTCGTCGAGCCAGTGGTTTGCAAGTCCACATTACCCGGTGCGAGTCCGGGGCGCACGTCCACCATTTATCGGATACGAGAGAGCCAGCGAACTCGCTTGGTTTGGGACCAAGACAAGCCCGGGGCAGCACCGGGGTATCCGACCACTTTCACAGGTCTGTAGCTTAACAGTCAGAGCGTCGGGCTCATAACCCGGAAGGTGCTGGTGCAATTCCAGCTGGACCGACCATTTCAAGCATGGGGCAGTGAGCCTGGCACCCACGGATTGATTCCGTGCCGCCCGCTCCACGCCCATGCGCACTTAGCCTTGTAGCTCAATAAGCAGAGCATCCGCCTTTGAAGCGGAGGGTTGGTGGTGCGAACCCACCCGAGGCTGCCAGTTCTTATGCCCATGTAGTCCAATGCAGAGACAACCGCCTCAGAAGCGGTCCAGTGCGGGTGCGAATCCTGCCATGGGTACCAATTTCACGCCTGTGTAGTCCAACAGCAGAGACAGCCGATTCAAAACCGGCACAGTGTGAGTGCAACTCTCGCCACAGGCACCATTTCATGTCCCCGTAGCTCAGCAGACAGAGTGGCTGATTACGAATCAGCAGGCCGCAGGTGCGAATCCTGCCGGGGACACCAATCATCATTATGCTCCCGTAGCTCAATGTATAGAGCGCCGCGCTTCGAACGCGGAGGTTGGAGGCGAAAGCCCTTCCGGGAGTACCATTTCAACACGGAACGTCAACCGGACCAACGCGCCGGGACTCGTTGCTAACGAGATCGTGCCACCATCGCGCGGCATGAGGAGCATTTCCTCGGCGTTCCGCCATTTTTTCCAAACGACCCTGTCGTCTAACTGGCCAAGACATCCGACTTTCTATCGGATAACTGCGGGTTCGAATCCCGCCAGGGTTGCCAATCTTTTAAACTCAACAACAAACATGAACCGAAATTTCAAATACCATCGCGACAAAAAGTTGCTGGCGATTGATCGCGAACGACGCGTGCTATGGAAGCTCGAATGGCAAACAATGGAGATCGATCCTCCCATTCCGCGGGGCTGGATTCGTCACTGGCGAATGACTGCGAAAGCAAAAAACCGTCATGACTTGTCCGTGCTAAAAACCATTTTAGACGCAATCGACAATCCTCGCTTTCACTGGAGGAAAAGTTTTGTCTCCGGAAGGCGTCGCGTGCGAAAGATGATTGAGAACACTCAAGCCCTTTGCTGCATTCGGGAGCATCGTTGGAAGCGCCTTGGTTGGCCGGAGGACTGGAAAAAATATTTCCAAAAGATCTTGGTGAATCCGGGCAGGCCTGATCAAACTTTCTCATATAAAATTTTGCGAGAGGACCTGTTCGAGCTGTTCATCGAACGGCACTATGTCCGAGAGGTTCGGCTGCTTGATCCAGAAGCAAAGGCTCGTATCATGGAGCTGGACCAATATCTCGCCGCCAAGGGAAGGCATCGGCTCGAAAAACTTCTCGACTGCGGCTATCTTGCAGGTCCCGACATACACCAGACAAATCTGGCACGCCTCGCAGAACGCCGAATTCAAAAGGCTCTCCAAGGTGATTGGGAGGCCGAGGTAAGCAGATCATCCGTCTTCTTACCTCGGCAACTCAGTCATTTCACACGGTCATCAAAGCTCAAGTTGGCCAAGAGCAAAAGCACCATGTCGAGAACGTCGCCAGTGCGGGTGCCGCGCCCAAGCGTGATAGCGCGTTATCTTGAGGTGCGGAGCAGATTTGGCACAGCGGCAGGAGCCGCAAATCCAGCTGTGAGCACCATCACGGTCCAAAGCTTAGACAGCGAAGCAGCCGGCTTTTAACCGGCACAGCAGGGTGCATGTCCCTGTGGATCGACCAACTTTTTAACTCCGCCGACCCCACTCCATAGAAAGGAAAAAGAAAACAACCCATGAAAAACAATGATGTATCTGAACGTGTTCGCGGAGCGATCACCCGGCTCGAAGCCGAGAAGAACGTTCGTGTTCTCTACGCTTGCGAAAGCGGCAGCCGTGCATGGGGTTTCGCCTCGCACGACAGCGACTACGATGTCCGCTTCCTCTACGTGCACCGGCGTGAATGGTATCTCTCCATCGAGACCGGTCGCGACGTGATCGAAGAGCCTCTGAACGATGAGCTCGACGTGAGCGGCTGGGAATTGCGCAAGGCTCTTCGCCTGCTGCGCAAAAGCAATCCGCCTTTGCTGGAGTGGATGAAGTCACCGGTGGTGTACCATCACGATCCGGTCTTCACCCGCGAGTTCGAAGAACTGGCCGGCATGTTTTATTCGCCGCGTCGCTGCTTCGCGCATTACCTGAACATGGCCTACGGCAACTGGCGTGACTATCTGGAGGGACGCGATCAGGTCAGCCTGAAAAAGTACCTCTATGTCTTCCGCCCGTTGCTGGCCTGCCGCTGGATCGAACGTTCGTTGGGCCAGGTGCCGATGCTCTTTCAAGAGCTGGTCGATGCCGTGCTCGAAGAACGCGAAGTCCGCGCTGCACTGGATGCGCTCGTTGCCCGCAAGCGTGCTGGTGATGAACTCAGCAAGTCTGCGCCCGATGAAGTGCTCTCGCGCTTCGTTGCCACAGAACTGCACAGGCTCAAAGCCTTGAGCGATCACGACGACTCCATGGGCGACATGGATGAACTCGATCTCTTCTTCCGGCGTTACGCTCTGAGCAACTGACGGGCTCCTCACTCAAACCCGCAGCCTGGAGGGAATTCATTTCCTTCCAGGCTGCAATTCACCCACCCAAAGAACGAACACCGCTGCCGGGAGGACCGTGCTCATTTTTTAATCGTTCAGTTCAACTCTCATGAAAACTCAAGACCTCATACGCCTCGGCGTGTCTCAGGACGCAGCGCTCCAGACGGGCATGGAATTCATCGCGAATTTCACCCGTCAGGGCGGAGACCCTTCACGCCTCGAAGAAGAGCTCGGCGGGATCATCTCGAAACCCGAAGCGTTTCTCGGCGATCCGCTGCGCGAAGCTTTTGCGCGTGCTCTCTATGCACCTGCTTACAAACAGCGGGATGCGTTAGCACCCTGGCACCAGTGGGGCTCGGGACTCGATGCCGATGCGGTGCAGCAGATGGCGAACGCCTGTGCGCTGCCTGTGGCAGTGGCTGGTGCGCTCATGCCCGATGCTCACTATGGTTACGGCCTGCCGATCGGTGGCGTGCTGGCGACTGAAGGCTGTGTGATCCCTTATGCCGTTGGTGTGGATATCGCCTGTCGCATGCGCCTCACGGTTTATGACCGCAAGGCAAGCACCATCGCGGGGCAGAAGGACCGGCTGGCGAACATCATTGAAAGCGAAACCCGTTTTGGCATGGGCTGTGAGTTCAAGCAGCGCCGCCAGCACGATGTGATGGACGAGGACTGGAGCGTGTCTCCTATCACCCGACGTCACAAAGACAAGGCATGGGCGCAGCTCGGCACCAGCGGCTCGGGCAATCACTTTGTGGAGTTCGGTTCATTCGCCGTTTCGGCCGATGATTCCGTCGCGTTGAAAGAGTCAGGCTACGACATCAGGCCGGGCGAGTACATCGCGCTGCTTTCGCACAGCGGTTCACGCGGTGCAGGGGCGCAGGTGTGCCAGCACTACAGCCGTATCGCCACAGATCGACGCTATGATTTGCCGAAAGAGATGCAGCATCTCGCGTGGCTCACTTTTGAGGAAGAGGCCGGTCAGGAATACTGGACGGCCATGAACCTCATGGGCCGCTACGCAGCGGCGAACCATGCGCTCATTCACAAGCACATCGCGAAGAAGGTTGGTGCTCATGTCATGCTCGACATTGAGAACCACCACAACTTCGCATGGAAGGAAACGCATGTGGTGAACGGCGAGTCCCGCGAAGTCATTGTGCACCGCAAAGGTGCCACGCCGGCAGGTGCTGGCGTGCTGGGAGTGATCCCTGGATCAATGGCAACGCCCGGCTTCGTAGTGCGTGGCAAGGGGAAGCCCGAGTCGCTTTGCAGCGCCTCCCACGGCGCAGGTCGTGTGATGAGCCGCAGCCAGGCCAAGCAGAGTTTTGCCTGGGGCAACGTGAAGCGGCAGCTCGCCGCCGCAGGCGTCGAGCTGCTCAGCGCCGGTATTGACGAAGTGCCGGGTGTTTACAAGGACATCCACACCGTCATGGCCGCGCAGACAGATCTTGTCGAAGTCCTCGGCAAGTTTGAGCCGCGCATCGTCAAGATGTGTCCGGCCGGAGAGAAAGCAGAAGATTAACCCAATGAACATCCCGAGGCCATGCAAGACCTCCTCACCAAATCCACCGTACTCGTGCTCAACCGCAACTGGCAGGCCATCGCCGTGAAAACGCCGCTGGAGGCCTTCAGCATGATCGCCACCGGCGCTGCGACAGCACTCGACATCGAAACAGACGGCAACATTCGTCCCGTGACATGGAAGGAATGGCTCACGCTCCCGGTGCGGGAAAGGGACAACCTCATCGGCACCGTGAACGGGCCGGTGCGCGTTCCCTCCGTGCTGGTGCTAGCTCGATTCGACAAGGTGCCAAAAAAACGGCCCAAGTTCGGCGTGCGCGGCATCTGGGAGCGCGACGGCGGCATGTGCCAGTACACCGGGCGCAAGCTGCGGCCGCACGAAGGGAACATCGATCACGTCGTGCCGCTTTCCCGTGGCGGACCCACGTCTTGGGACAACTGCGTCCTCGCCGACAAGCGGGTCAACAGCCGCAAGGGCAGCAAACTGCCTGAAGAAGCCGGTTTGAAGCTGCTGCGAAGACCTGCAGTGCCGCGAGAACTGCCCGTGACCCACCTGATCCGCAACACGCATCAGGTGCGGGACTGGGAGATGTTTCTGGCCAAATGAACTGTGCCGCCGGGGTGACCCGGCGGCATTTTGGTTGTTTGGGGGATGAGAAACAATCTTGGCACTTGGCAAACGGCCAAGACTCGCCAGCATAGTTGTCCAACATCGAGGAACGATCACCGTGCGTGTGAGTTCCTTCGTGCCGAAATTCCAACTTAGGAGCTGCGCATGAATGAAACGTTGACCAAAACGACCGTACTGGTGCTGAATCGGCACTGGCAAGCCATCGACTCTAAAACGCCCATGGAGTCTTTCAGTATGATGGCGGCGGGCAATGCGACTGCGCTCGATATTCACGAAGCAGGCGACATGCGGCCTGTGACCTGGGAGGACTGGCTGAAGCTTGAAGTACGCGAAGGTGACAACAGCATCGGCACCGTCCACGGTCCCGTGCGTGTGCCTTCCGTGCTGGTGCTGGCCCGCTTTGACAAGGTGCCCAAGCGCCGCCCCAAATTTTGCGCCAAGGCGATCTGGGAACGCGATGGCGGCATGTGCCAGTACACCGGGCGCAAGCTGCGTCCGCATGAGGGCAACATTGATCACATCATTCCCGTCTCGCGCGGGGGGGGCAGCAACTGGGAAAACTGCGTGCTGGCAGACCGCAAAGTGAACAGCCGTAAAGGCAACAAACTGCCCGAAGAGGCGGGCCTGAAACTCCTGCGCCGTCCCGCCGTGCCACGCGAGATCCCCGTGACGCACCTCATCAAAAATCACCATCGCGTGCGCGACTGGGAGATGTTCCTAGCAGGCGGCACAGGCGTGTTTGAAGTCTGAAGAGCTGCGCCCGTCAAGAGATGGTCAAGACGCTGCGCGTCAAGAAGCGGTCAAGAGAGTGGGAACGGCTCCTCGGACAACTCTTGACCTCTTGACGAATCCTTGACGAATCCTTGACGCCTTGACCGTTGCCTCAGCCCAGCTTGGCACCGAGACGTTTCAGCATCGTCTCCAGCATACGTCCGTATTTGATGTAGCTGTCGTACTGCTCCTTGGCTTTCTGCTCAGGAGAGAGGTCATCTGCAGCACCTGCGCCGTGGAAGACGACGGCGACGTGAGGCTCGATGCTGATGTAGCCCTTGTAGCCGGTCTCGATGAGGTCCTTCATGATGCGCTCGGTCTGGCCTTCGCCTTCGCCGGGGAAGGTGTAAACGGCGTCGTTCTTCGTCTTGTCCCAGATGCCGTCTTTGACGTGCACGTGGGCCATGAAGGGTTTCACGGCCTGATACATTTCCCAGGCGTCCTGCTTGTGGCCGGGCTTGTCGCGGTCGTCGATAAAGACGGGGTTGCCCGTGTCAAAGACCCATTTCATGCCGGGGACAGCCTCGGCCATGCGCTGCACGTAGGTCGGGCTCATGCCGCCCCAGTTCATGCAGTTTTCATGCACGACGGTGAGGCCGGCATCGGCGAAGCGCTTGTTCACTTCGTTCATACGCTTGATGCGCTCGGGGGCGAACTGCTCCTCCAAGTCCTTGCCGCCTTCATCTTTGCAGACGGCGTAGCTCATGACGCGGATCAGTTTGGCACCGAGGCGCTGCATGCGCGGGATGGCGCGGCTGATTTCAGCCTCCGTGACACTGAAGTCGTCGGTGATTTTTTTGGCCCAGTTGCCGATGAGTGAGCCGAAGCCGCTGACCTGCATGTTCTTTTCGGCCAGATGAGCGGCCACTTTGTCGAAGGTGGCATCCGGGATCTCATGCAGGTTGCCCTTCACGCCGTCAAATTCGACGCCGCGTGACTCGATGCTGTCCCAGCCGAGTTCTTGATGGGCTTGGATTTGCACATCCAAGGATGAGCCTGCTTCGTCTGCAATACCGGTGAGTTTGATCATGGTCTGGGGATGGGGATTTGGGTGGGTAAGATGGATGGATGCAGAGTGCTGGAGCGCAAGGAGCAGTTCAGCCGCAGAAGCGTTGTTCTTTTGAGAAAATGTCCCATAAAAGCAGAATGTGCCGGATATCTCAGGCGAGGAGGGCGGCGGCGTTCTGCCACTGTACGGCTGAGGATTGCGGGGCATTGAGCGCAGATTCCTGCATTTTTAAACGAGCGGATTCCCAGTAGAACACGGGGGCGAATGATCCAAATACGAGCCGCTCCAGCGGCCAGGTCTTGAGCAAGGTTTCCACGCCTCCCACGCCTTCGATCATGGCGAAATCGCTCCATACGTTCGGGCATTCCTGCAAATGGCGGAGCAGCATGGCTGCGTTGGCATTGAGCAGCATGATGCGGGACTCTTTCATTTCCTGCAGGATGCCTGAGAGCGGCTTGAGATCGACTGGGGCCACGCGTACCTGGGGGTTCTGGGTGCGCTCGTCCTCCATCTGGGCCACCAGTTGCACCAGCAGACGGTGCTTCGCAGCGAGGGGGAGCAGTTCTCGAAACGCAGGTGCTTTCAAATCATAGCCGTGATAGTTCGGATGCAGACGAATCGCGCGCATGCCGTGGTCTTCGGCACAGCGTTTGACATCGTCCTGCCAGTTCGGCAGGGAGAGATTGACTGTGCCGCAGGGACGGAGAATGGAGTTTTGGCAGGCTTGGGCGAGCTCACGGTTTACATTTGCCACGTCACGCCGCAAGAGGCCTTCAAACGCGCCGGCCCAGGCTTCCGTCACGCCGCGTCTGGCCAGGCCTTGAATGAATTCTGCGGGGTTTTCCGCTCCGAGCTGTCGAAAGGGATTTGAACCCAGATAGACATGGCAGTCGGCTAGTTGCACCTCTTCCTTTGCGCGCAGGGACGATACAGCGAGAGCAGCGCTGGAGCTCAGCATGAAATTCCGACGGTTCATTCGGGTAGTTTGAACGATTCAGCGGCGGTGAAAAGCATTTCCTCCTGCCTTGCGCTGTTTTGATGCGTGCGTAGCCTTGCCGGATATTCCGATGAACTGGTACTACAACAACGCTGGCGCAGCCGAGGGGCCGATGGATGACCAAGGCATGAGCGAGATGGTCCGTGCCAACAAGCTGGTTTCGGACTCTCTCGTCTGGCATCCTGGACTGGAAGCCTGGCAGACGGTGGCCGTGCTGGCACCTGAATGGTGGGCGGCATCGCTGCCGACTCCGGCAGGCAGACCTGTGCCAGAGCCGGCCCAAAAACCAGCCAAAGAGAAACGGGACTCAGGTGGCCGCAGATTGGCCGGGCCGAACGCCCCGAACACTGAAGTCTCCGAGGCCAAGCCTAGAGGTGGATTCTTGAAACGCCTTTTTGGCTTCGGTAAAAAGAAGGACTGACGTCACGCTTTGATGCCTTTGGCTTGAAGGATGGGCAGCATGAGGCCGCGCAGATTGTCGCAGAAGATTTTTTGTTTATCGGCATCGCTGATCTGCGCACCGTGGACTTTCGCGAGTTGGCTGGCAAAGCTGCGGCCGCCGCAGTCGCTGCCGTAGAGAACGCGGGCAGCACCGAGCTCACGCACCGCCATTTCCGTGAATCCGGC
>NZ_JAQSEA010000198.1 GCF_029946185.1 Prosthecobacter sp. | reverse complement strand
GCGGGGACGTTCGGGTTTGCCGCAGAGCACCTGAACTATTGGAGGCTGGTGGGCGCAGAGGTCTGATTTTTTGCTGGCTGCTGCCGTGGCCTTGGCTGAGGTTCACTTCACGGAGACCTGTTTGTCGAGCTTGTCGGTGGAGGAGCCGAAGGTGCCTTCGCGGCTTTTGGGGAAGCGGAAGTATAGGGTGGCTTTTTTATCGTCACTCCAGCCTTCGACGGTGAGGAGGTCATCTGCGTCCTGGGTCCACTTGAGGGGCCACTCTTTGCCGGTGGCGTTGGCCTGGGTGCCGGTGCCATCTGCCTTGAAGGTGAAATGACTGCCGCTGGCGGTGGCCCATTTTTTGCCGACAAAGGCTTTGGACTGCCGGGAGGCGGGCATGGGTGTGCCACCTACTTTTTCAAGCTCGCTCTTGGCGGCGAGGGCGTCTTCGAGCTTTCCAGCCTTGGAGTATGACTCTTGGAGCTTCTGTAGTTCGCGGACATAGACGGCGTTGCTGGGCTGAAGGGCTTTGTCGCGGGACTGCACCCAGGTCTTGCGGAGGGAATCGAGCTTGGCGGGTTTTTTGACCGCTTCGGCACTCGCGGCTGCGGCGGTGCTGGCGTCATCGACCACGCTCTGGCTTTCGGTTTTGACGACGATGGCGTCTTCGAGTTGTCCGCTCTTGGTGAAGGTGTCGAGAAGCTTGTGCAGTTCGCGCAGGTAGCTTTCGTCGATGGGCTGTGCGGCGCGGTCCCGGGCCTGCTCCCAGGATTTTCTGAGCATGCTGATTTGCGCGGGTTCTGCGGCCGGTGCTGAGGTGCCCATGGCGACGAGGGAGAAGCCGAGGACGACGAGAGTGGTCAGAATTCGAGGGTGCATAGGGGCTGGATTTCCCGCTATTTATAGCGGCCTGAAATCGGGAGGGGAAGATGTTTTTCACCCATCCGACTTCCCTACGTGATGATGAGTGATAAAGAATGCGATTAGAAGGGGAGATGATCACGAAGCCCGGGCACGGGGCGCTGCCTGGGAGCGCGGGCCTCCGAGCTGAGCAGCCGGTGGCAGGCACCTGCTGCGGGGGCTTCTCGCTCCAGACTGTGGACATCTGGATGATTCGGGGTTGGCGGAGGGCTGCGGGCGCGGAGATTTCATCGCAATTCCAAGGCGCGGAGGCTTTTCAGACCTGGCTCAGGATGGGTCTGGCCTGGACTGCGCCCGGTTCCGGCCAGCAAGCGTCCGCCCCCGGCTTGTGAAATTTTTCACAAATCCCAGTTGCCCACCTTATTCACACTCGGATACTGCGGGCCATGGCCTCCCCCGTCCAGTATCTTCCCGGAAAAGAACCCCACGCGCGTGAAAAGCGCCTGATCTTCAAGAACATCGACCGCGTCGGTTACAATCCGTCCATCGAGTGTTACCTGGAAAATGGGGGCTATGAGCAGCTCAAAAAGGCGTTCACCATGGAGCGCAGCGCCATCACGAATGAGGTCAAAGCCAGCGGTCTCCGTGGCCGTGGGGGTGCAGGGTTCCCCACCGGCGTGAAGTGGGGCTTCATCCCGCCCACGAACACCAAGCCGGTCTATCTCATCTGCAACGCGGATGAATCCGAGCCCGGCACCTTCAAGGACCGGTACATCATGCATCAGGACCCTCATCAGTTGATCGAGGGCATGACGATTTCCTGCTTCGCCGTCGGCGCAAAATTGTCCTACATCTACGTGCGGGAAGAGTTCCCCTACGCGGCCAAGATCCTCGAAAAAGCCATCGCTGAAGCCCACGAAAAAGGCTTTCTCGGCAAGAACATCCTCGGCACCGGATTCGACTGCGAGATCTACGTGCATCGCGGTGCAGGCGCGTACATCTGCGGCGAGGAAACCGGCCTGATCGAGTCCCTCGAAGGCAAGCGCCCCTACCCGCGCATCAAGCCCCCGTACTTTCCTGCGGCGCTCGGTTTGTACATGTGCCCGACCATCGTCAACAACGTCGAGTCGCTCTGCCACGTGAAGCACATCCTTGAGATGGGCAGCGCGGAATACGCCAAGCTCGGCACGCCGAACAACACCGGCACCCGCATCCTCTGCGTGAGCGGCGATGTGGTGAAGCCCGGCTACTACGAAGTCGAAGTCGGCAAGGTGACGATGGGCGAAGTTATCGACACCCTGTGCGGCGGCCTCAAACCGGGGCGCAAATTGAAGGCCATCATCCCCGGCGGCAGCTCCTCCAAAGTGCTGCGTGCGGATGAGACGTACAAGCTCAAGGACGGGCGTGAACTCGGCATCATGGACATCCCGATGGACTTCGACACCATGGCGCAGTGCGGCACCATGGCAGGCTCCGGCGGCGTGATCATCATGGACGACAGCCGCAGCATGACCTGGGTCATCAACAATCTGAACGCCTTCTACGCGCACGAGTCCTGCGGCCAGTGCACGCCCTGCCGCGAAGGCAGCCTGTGGATGAAGAAGATCAGCGACCGCATCGTCGCCGGTGAAGCCAGCCCCGATGACGTGGACACCCTTGAGACGGTGGCCAATCAGATCGAAGGCAAGACCATTTGTGCCTTCGGCGAAGCCGCCTCATGGCCGACGCAGAGCTTCATCAAGAAATTCCGCGAAGAGCTGAAAGGCGACTGCAAACCCGATCTCGCCGGCCGGATCGTCAATGAAGAGACGCTGGTGGCGGCTGCGGGGCTGGTGGTGTGAGGCTAAGGCTGGCCACGCGGCCTTTGATTCGAATCTAGACGGGCTGAAGGCCCGCAGGAGTCAGCCCAGGGCGCAGCGCAGCAAGCCCTGGGACAACCGTCTAGGATACCGTTCCCGCCGAAGGTCGCGCTCTGAAG
>NZ_JAQSEA010000197.1 GCF_029946185.1 Prosthecobacter sp. | reverse complement strand
CGGGCAGCATCAAGTATGATCCCGAAGGTGCGGTCGTGCCCGCCATCAAAATCGAAGAACTGCATATCGTGCTAGCGCTGGCTGGCATTGGCGAAACTCAGCCCACGCTGCTTGCCGCGAGCACGCATGCGGGCGAAGAAATTGAACTCGGGCGCGTCTTCCTTCGGCTGCGCGAACAGGTGCGCGATCTCGCACTGCTCATCGTGCCGAGGCATGTGGAGCGGCGTACGGAGATCAGCGCTGACTTGCAGAGCATCGGCATCTCCCCTGCCCTGCGCAGTGTGCCGGGATCACGCGTTGATGAGAATGCACCGGTCTTGGTGATTGATACGACGGGCGAACTCGCGGCCTGGCAGCATCTCGCCACGCTGGTGGTGGTGGGGAAGAGTTTCCTGGCGAAGGGCGGTCAGAATCCGGCGGAAGCAGCGCTGGCGCAGAAGCCGGTGTTGTTCGGACCGCACATGGAGAACTTCAGGCCGCTCGTTGATTTGCTGCTGAAGCATCGTGGCGCGCAGCAGGTGGCTGATTTTGCGGAGCTGGAGGCTGCGTGCTGCGCGCTCTTAAAGGATGGAGTGAAAGCGAAGCGCATGGCGCAGGCGGGGCATGGTGCGCTGGCGGTTCATGAGGGCGCGACGGTGCGGAGTGTGGAGAGATTGCTGGGAAAGTAGTCTCGAACTTTAGTTCTTTCTGGAGGCTCCGCACGGCCAGGCCATGCCTGCGAAGCCGCGACGCGAAACTCCAACGCCTCGACCCAAGAACGCCTTCCAGAACGAGCTGAAGCTCATGACTACTTTCTATTAACCCCAGAGCGACTGCGGGTATTCCCCGGCATCGACGAGTGCGCGGATGCTCGCGACGACCTCGGCTTTGTCTTCAGGATAGGTGACGCCGAACCATTTGCCGGTGGTTTCGAGGACGCGTACGTCGGCTTTCCCAGCGGCGATGAGGGCATCGACCTGGGCGGGAACGTAGCACTCGGATTTCTGCTCAGTGCCGCGCTCGGCGAGGAAGGCGGCGAAGGCGGCACGCAGATGCGCGAAGATGTCCGGGGTGAAGCCGAAGAAGTTCATCGACACGACTTCGTTGCCGGTGAGCGGTACGTAGGCACCCTCAACCTCGCGGTTTTCCGCACCGGTGTCGCATTTGAAAATCTTGGTCATTTCCAGGACGGTGCTCAGCATGCCCTGGGCATCGCAGGTGCAGACACCACGGGACACGCTGCCGTGCTCGGAGAGCGTGTTCTTGAGGTAGAAGCCCACCATGGACCAGTGGCTTTTGCCATCCTGCGGGCGTGGCTGTGTGAGGTCTGCGGCGATCTTTTGAAAGGCATCCTGGCCGTAGAAGTCGTCGGCATTGATCATGAGGAAGGGCTCATTCACCACCTTCTCGGCAGCGAGCAGCGCGTGCGCGGTGCCCCAAGGCTTGGTGCGGCCTTCCGGGACGGTGAAGCCAGCGGGGAGATCGTTGATGTCTTGAAAGGCGTAGTCTACCTCAATGCGGCCTGCATATTTGGAGCCGATCTGGGTGCGGAAGAGCTCTTCAAAGTCGCGACGGATGACGAACACCACCTTGCCGAAGCCGGCGCGGATCGCGTCGAAGACGGAGTAGTCCAGCACCACCTCGCCCGCAGGCCCCATGGCATCGAGTTGTTTGAGGCCGCCGTAACGGCTGCCCATGCCGGCAGCGAGGATGAGGAGAGTGGGTTTCACGAGAGGAAAGAAGGAGGTGGGTGGGAGTGAACACCTTTTCGTCGGGTGGCGGGAAGGTCAAGGCTGCGCCGTCAAGAAATGGTCAAGATGGCCAAAGCACGACTCTTGACCGCTTTGACCACCGAAGTCTTGACTGCTGCGAACAGAGAGCTTGTGCTCCTTCGCCGTTTCGGCTTACATCCATGCACATGCTTCAAGACATCACGAAACTCATTCAGCTTCAGGAACGTGACCAGCGCATTCGCGCGCTGCAGAAAGACCTCAAGGACATCCCCACGATGCAAACGCGGGCGAAAATGCAGCTCGCGGGAGACCAGGCCGCCGTGGATGCCGCGAATCTGGCGATGAAGGAGGTCGAGGTGAAGATCAAAAACATCCAGCTCGATGTTCAGACGCGCCAGACCTCCATCAAACGTCTGCATGACCAGCAGTTCGAGACGCGCAAGAACGACGAGTTCGCCGCCCTCGGTCACGAAATCAAACGCTACGAGGCCGATGTGACCAAGCTGGAAGATGGCGAACTGGAGCAGATGGAGTCGCTCGAAGCCGCCAAGGAGAAGCATAAGGAAGCGCAGGCCAAACTGGCTGGCACGCAGGTCCGTGTGAACGAGGAACTCAAAAATCTGGATGAACGTGGCGTGGGTGTGAAAAAGCGCCTGGAAGATCTCAACGCCGAACGCGCCAAACTGGCCGAGCCTATTGATCCCGATTCGCTGGATCTCTACACCCGCATCTTCACCAAGAAAGGTGACGCCGCCATCGTGCCCATGGAAAACGCCATGTGCGGCGGCTGCCACATGAAGGTGGTCGTAGGTGTCATCCAGTCGCTGAAGCAGTCCGAGGGCCTCACGCAGTGTGAAGCCTGTGGGCGTATTTTGTATCTGGTGGAGTAGCTCGGAAAGTGATCATCTTGATCGCTTCAAAGGACCGCCATGTCTGGAAGCCCCATGCTGCCAGCCTCCAACAGCTTTCCCTGAACATCCTTCATTTGAGTCAAATTAAGGCAACACCAGTTTCTCGCCTTCTGGCACCTGCTTGGTAAAGCGCTGCCCGTTATAAATGTATTGAACGGTTAGAACATTCTTGGCGGGGGTTCTGGTAAAGACACCCACTGCATTGCGCGTAACAACGATACTTCGCTGGCTCTGGCCCTGATCTTGAGCGGCCAAACTCAGGGCATCCGTCACAATGATCTCAAGCGGTTCCTTGAGAAGGGTTTCGGGAATGAGCTTCTTCAGGTTGTTCTTCACATTCCTGGGTTGATCCCCCTCGATGGTATATTTCGCGCTGATGAGCACGACCTTACCTGGCACAAACCCACTGCTAGTGGCAGTCGTTTGGGGTTTTTCTGTGACGGACACCGAGTCATTCTGCACCAAAACATTCTTTCCCCCGACACTCAAGACGACACCGCCATTTTCCTGCCGGACCACATCGTAAACCGCCCCTTTTTGAAGTGGCGTTGAACCGGAGGCCAGCCCGAAATCCTCAATTTCTCGACCTGACGTGGAGCGCATTAACTCCGCCTGCATGGGCTTGGCGGCATTCTGGGCCATGCCAGCAAGGGGGTAAAAACAGGCGGCCAATACCAATAAAAAGCAGGGAGAGATTTTCATGCTGCATCCTAGAATGATTTTCATTAAAAACGCACTGTAAAAAGTGGAATTATAAAAAAGACCTTCGTTTGAGCTGAGACCAGGTCACCTCATCTGACTCTGGTTTTTGTGTCTTCCGTGGCTGCTCCATTCCTCCTCACGCCAGCAGCTTGTGCAGCACTTTGCCGTGCACGTCCGTGAGTCGGAAGTCGCGGCCTTGGAATTTGAAGGTGAGTTTTTCGTGCTCCAGGCCGAGGAGGTGGAGGATGGTGGCGTGGATGTCGTGGACGTGGGCAGGATCTTCAGCGACGCCGAAGCCGAGTTCGTCGGTCTTGCCTAGCGTTTGACCGGCTTTCACACCGCCACCGGCAAACCACATGGTGAAGGCGTCGATGTGGTGATTGCGGCCGGTCTTGTCGCGGTTTTCGCCCATGGGGGTGCGGCCAAATTCGCCGCCCCAGATGACGAGGGTTTCTTCGAGGAGGCCACGTGATTTGAGATCGCGAATCAGCGCCGCGCAGCCTTGATCGACGTCTTTGACGACTTTGGGGAAGTCGTCTTCCAGCGTCTCGCCTTTGCCGCCGTGGTTGTCCCAACTGGTGTGGTAGAGCTGTACAAAGCGGGTGCCGCGCTCGACGAGACGGCGTGCGAGCAGGCAGTTGCGCGCGAAGGAAGGCTGCGAGGGATCGACGCCGTAAAGGTCGAGGGTGGCTTTGGATTCGCCCCGCAGATCGATCAGTTCAGGCGCGCTGCTCTGCATGCGCCAGGCCATCTCGTAGGCGTTGATTCGCGTTTGGATTTCATCATCCCCGGTTTCCACGAGGCGGGAGAGATTGAGTTCACGTGCGGTGTCGATGACGCGGCGCTGGCTGGCGGCGCTGTACTCCGCAGGGGTGGAGAGATTCAAAATCGGCTCGCCCGATCCACGCAGCGGCACGCCTTGGTAGGTGGTCGGCAGGAAGCCGCTGCTCCACAACACGGCACCGCCGCGTGGGCCACGCGGACCGCTTTGGAGGACGACGAAGCCGGGGAGATCGCTGGACTCACTGCCGATGCCGTAGGTGACCCAAGAGCCCATGGAGGGGCGTCCGAACTGGCCGCTGCCGGTGTTCATGAAGAGCTTGGCCGGGGCGTGATTGAAGAGCTCCGTTTTGCAGGTGGTGACGACGCTGATGTCATCGACGATGCCCTGCGTGTACGGCAGCATGTCGCTGACCCAGGTGCCGCTCTGACCGCGCTGCTGGAATTCTTTGCGCGTGCCGAGGAGCTTGAAGCCGTTGCTGGTGCCCATGAAGGCAAAGCGCTTGCCCTCGATGTAGCTCTGCGGAATGGGCTGGCCGTTGAGTTCGACGAGCTTCGGTTTGTAATCGAAGAGTTCGAGCTGCGATGGACCACCCGCCATGAAGAGGTAGATAACGTTTTTTGCGCGCGGTGTGACGTTCGCTTTTTTCATCACGCCGGGGCCAGCTGCCGCTTCGGCACTGGCGGCATTCAGTCCGCGCTCCGCCATCATGGATGCCAGCGCCACGGAGCCGATCCCCATGCCGCATTGGCTGAAGAAATGGCGGCGCGTCTGGTCGCGGAGCGTGGCTGTGGATGAAATCATCACGCAAAGTTACGACGGAGGTGATGGGGATGTTTCATAGGGGTCGTGTTTGCGATCAGCATCTCACACCCGGAACCTGAAGGTTAACCACGGAATACACAGAATACACGGAACCAGAGTTCCATTCTGGCTTCCGTGTATTCCCTGGTCGATACAATCTGGCCCGCTATACGATCACGCCCAACGCTGCCAAGGTTCTGGCTGTGGCATCCATTTTGTTTCTCCCACAGATTCAGGAAACCCGCAGATTTTACGGAATCAATCCAATCTGTGGGTTTCCTGAATCTGCGGTAATCCCTTCGATTCCCCGCCCTGTGTTTTGTCGGATTTGCAGTGCGCTAGAGCAGTTCTGTTCAGAGACGGACAACTGCCCACAGAATACACGGAACCAGAGTTCCATTCTGGCTTCCGTGTATTCCTTGGCTGATACAATCTAGCCCGCTATACCACCACGCCCAACGCTGCCAGGGTCTTGAGTACGATGGCGTCGCCGGGTTGGAGTTTGTCGCGTTCGGCGAAGAGAAGGCGGGTCACTTTTTCATAGCCGGGCAGCTTGCCGGTGCGGCGTTGGGCGAGGAGGCGGACGTAGCGGACGGCGCGGTCGATGAGCTTGTTGTTGCTCGGCTTCACGTAGGTCATGAGATTGTCGAGATAGCGGCCGAGGCGACCCATGACGAGGGTGGAATGAATGTTGATGAGCAGCTTGAGCAGCAGGTGGGCGTGGAATTCGTGAACGCCGGTGAGATCGATCTTATGTTTCAGGCCGTCGAACTCCCAGACCAGCTCCCCTGCCCCGCCGTCGATGTGAAACAGGAGCTGTTCGGCGTGATGGGTGCGGATTTCACGACCTGCGGAGAGTTGTGAAGAGAAATCATAGCAGGCCAGAACTTCGGCTCCTGCGACGTGGCGCACGTCCGGCCATTCGAGGGTGCGAGGCTCGCGGTGGAGAAGGGCGTTCCATGCAGCATGGGCACCGGGCTGCTCGGGCATGAGGAAATGACACCAGGAGGCCGGGGCGGCAGGATCGTCCTGTTTTTCAAACGGCGCGAGGCTGAAGGTGGGTGCGCGCTCGGTGGTGTCCGTGACGACGGTGACGCCAAAGCGTGCGCTCGTGTATGACACAAACGCACCCCGCTCATACGCCGCCGCTTCGTGCTCGATGAACGGCACGAGAAACTGTCCGTCGCAGTGCGCGACGTGGCGAAGCAGTTGCAACACTTCACCGGGGGCGTTTTCGGGATCGTGCTGATGCATGAACGCAAAGCCAATGGCCGCCATGAGGACGGTGCTGGCCTGCAACCGGGTGCTGCCTGAGACCGCCATGGCACCCACGGAGAGGTTCAGTTTGTGGATGGCGGGATTTTCGATCACCCGCTTGGAACGCGCGGCGGCTTTGACCAGTTGCTCATCCGGATTGCAGTAGAGAAACCACGGCGAATTGGTGGATAGCTCTGCCGCGCGCTCGGTCGCCCCGATGACAAAGGGCGTCTCGCCGCCTTCGGTGGTGGCGATGAGCAGATCGCCTGCGGCAAAGCCCAGCTCTTCGAGCTGTCGTGCGCCATATTCGGGATGATCCTCAAAAGTTTCGATGGCCTTGATCAAGGCGAGATCGCCACCGGCCATGAAAGCGACGATGCGCTCAGGATTAGTCACAGGCAGTACACCCATGCGACAGAACACCTCAATGCTCAGTGACAGCCGTCCGGTGGCACCACAGCCACAGAGAAAGACCCGGTGCCCGGCGGCCAAGGTGGCGGCGATGGCACGGGCAAGGTCCGCGAGAGGGGCGGATTTCGCCGCAAACTGCCGCAAAGCGAGAACATCCACCTGGTGCATAAGCCGGACCGCCTCCCCCACATCCGACCGCGCCATCTGCGACAGGGAGGTGGTAAACGGATGCTGCGATTCCGTATCAAGCGCCCCGAGCTGATAGTCAGTGGCGACTTTGAGGAATTCGTCGGCAGCATTCATGCACTAGTGATTCGACTGTCGCGGCGGAACGGATGTTCACTTGTGACACTTCGTTCACACGCCTGTAGAAACGGCCTGTCGCCCAATCAGAGACAAAAAGCAAAAGCTGACGCAGACATTTCTCAAGCGTCGGGCGGCAGGAAGCCGATTCGGACAGGATTCACAGGATCTCAGGATTAACAGAATTATGGAGAGTGATTAAAACACCGCTTCGAGGTCGAGTTCTCGATGCATGACTCCCAAATCCTGCATAATCCTGCATTCTTGTTAATCCTGTCTGATCAACGTCGCAGAGATAGGTGCTCGGAGAAGCCGGTCTGGACAGAATGACCGGACTGTTAAAGAGACGCGGCGCTCAGAGGACGACAGCCAGCGTGGCAGCAGGCTTTCACGCTTTGTAGCTGTTTCACATCTTGCACGCTGCGCGGTGCGTTTCACTATGCATGCAAAATCGCATGATGGAATTCGCATTGTTCAGGCTGCCCGATGGGCGGGCATGGCTGGGAGAAGGCCCTTTCACCGCGCTGGCCACCGCGCCGGCAGCGGGGGGAGCCTTCTATATTAACGACTTTGATTTAAAGGACCCCAATCCTTGGAAAGTGCCCGCGCGGCTGCATGAGATCACGGCTGGCAGCCTGGCGGAGACGATTCACCTCAATGGCTCGCAAAAGCCTCAGATCCAATGGGCTAAACCCGCCACGGAATGGTTTAAGATGGCCTTCCGCCGTATCCGCCGGGACGTGCAGGCGAAGCGCCTGGAGAAAATGGTCCCCGTGCTGACTGAGACCGGCACTTTGACCGCTGGTGATCCGAAACGGCTGCTCGAGGCGATCATGCACGCTCCCGAGAACATGTGGGGCTATGCGCATGTCAAAGAAGACGGCGGCTTCCTCGGTGCCACCCCCGAACTGCTGTTCAAGGTGAAAGCGCAGCAACTGGAAACGATGGCCCTGGCAGGCACGGCGAAGCCCGGCAATCAGGATGCGTTTCTGACGGATGTGAAGGAGATCGAGGAGCATGAAATCGTCGTGCGCTATCTCATGCAGCAGTTGCAGGCACTCGGTGCCGTCACCCGCGATGCGCGCGCCTTATGCCAGACCTCCGGTCTCGTGCACTTTCAGACCAAACTCAGCGTGCAACTGAACGCCGCCGCTGATCCGGCACAACTGGTGCCGCTGCTGCACCCCACACCCGCAGTCGGCTGCCTGCCACGGGATGATGAGGCTTTGCAAAAACTGCGGGAGTACCGTCAGCAGTTGAAGGTGCCGGGCTTTTTCGGCGCTCCGTTCGGCTTTGCCGAGCCCGATGGCACGACGCACATCGTCGTCTCTATTCGCGGCATCTGCTGGGAGGGGAATCAGATCAGCCTGCCCTCGGGCTGTGGCATCGTAGGTGGCAGCGCCTTTGATCATGAATGGCGCGAGCTGCGTCTCAAGCGAGAGGCCGTGCTGCGCCTGCTGGCACTTCAATCATGACGCAGACACAGCTCATCCAGCAAGCCCTGCACACACTCGCCTACATCGGAGTGAGGGAGGTATGTGTCGCCGCAGGTGCGCGCAATGCGCCGCTGGTGTCCGCTCTGCTCGCCTGCAGCGGGGTGAAGGTTTGGAACTTTTTTGAAGAACGCAGCGCGGCCTTCTTCGCCTTGGGCCGCATCATGGCCGATCGCCAGCCGGTGGCGGTCCTGACGACCTCTGGCACCGCCGCGGCAGAACTCCTGCCCGCCACGATTGAAGCGCATTATCAAAATTTGCCGCTCGTGCTGGTGACGGCAGATCGCCCAAAAAGCTACCGTGGCAGCGGCGCACCGCAGTCCATCGAGCAAGCCGGATTGTTTGGCGTCTATGCGACCATCGTGGGAGACTGGGATGCCACGGACGAATCGCATGAGGGCCTGTGCTCTGACGGGCCGATGCACCTCAATGTCTGCCTGGATGAACCCCTGGAGACGAACGTAAACGGCGTGGATTTTTCCAGCGCTCCGCCACCGCCAGCCTATGAGGACGGACAACCCGCCCCCCTGCAATGTGATCTGGTCCTGGCCGCAGGCATGCACCCTAAAGACGCCGCCCATGTGGCTGTGCTGCTGGCCCGGCTGGGTGCCCCCATCATTGCTGAAGCCACCTCAAATCTGCATGGCTTCCCTGAACTTCAGCCGCTGCTGATTCCCGGCGGTGAACGGGCGCTGCAATCCGCACGTCCCGCGCATGTGCTGCGCATCGGCGCAGTGCCTTCATGGCGCTGGTGGCGGGATTTGGAAGCGCTGCCTAAAATCAAAGTCACCCACATCACCCGGGGTGGCTTCAGCGGACTCGCGCGGAAAGAGAATGTCGAAACGCTGGGATGGGAGAACATTCACAGCACGGAACTGACCCGGGTGGATCCGCCCTGCGGCATTCTGCGTTTTGAACCTGACTTTGAGAAGTTTCCAGAATCCGAACCCGCCTGGGTGCGCAAAATCGTGAAGGCCATCCCTGCGGGCTCGCGAGTGTTTCTGGGCAACAGCCTGCCGATTCGCGAATTCAACCTGGCGATGCAGACAACGAAGCCGGGCGTGGAGTTTTTTGCCAATCGTGGTGCCAACGGCATCGACGGCCTCGTTTCGACCTTTCTCGGCACCAGTGCGGTGCATGCCGGCGAATGCTGGCTGATCCTCGGGGATCTGAGCGCGCTGTATGATCTCGCCGCACCCTGGGTTATCGCCCAAATGGAGCACCCACGGCTGCGCATTGTGGTGATCAATAATGGCGGCGGCAAAATCTTCTCCCGCGTGGCCAGCCTGCGCGCCCTGTCGGAGGCCGCACGCAACGTCATTGAAAACCGTCATGCGCTGAGTTTTGAACCCTGGGCGCAACTCTGGGGCCTGGAATATCTCCAGACTGCAGATGTGAATGACCTCGAAGACCTGCTGGCAATGCCCATGGTCATCGAAATCCGTCCCGATCCGCTGCAAACGGAAGGGTTCTGGAAGGAATGGCAGCAGCCGGTGATCAGGCCACGATAAAGTCGCGGAAGGCGGTGATGATCACCACCACGGAGCAGGCCCCGGCATCAGGGAAACCAATGCAACCCTCACCGAGAGTCTTGGCGCGGCCGAATTTTGCGATCATGGCTTTGCTGGCTTCCGTGCCTGCCTCGGCGGCAGCGGTCACCGCGGTGATGGCCTCGGGCAGAGATTGAGTGGCGACCTCCGCAGCTTTGGTGGCCGCAGGCTCCATGGCATCCACGCAGGTCTTGTCGCCTATGGCGGCACCACCGCGCTGCTTCACGCCATCCACACCAGCCTGGAGGAAGGCTGCCAGTCCGGCGGCATCGAAGGATTCTTTGCCGTTGAGCGCCTTGCCGCCATTGCGGAAGAAGGTGCCGAAGATCGCGCCGCTCGCGCCACCCATGCTGCTCATCATCGCCATGCCGACTGTGGAGAAGGCTTTCTCGATGCTTTCGACTTCACCGGCGTTGAGTTTTTCGGTGGCCGCGCGCATGCCGCGCTCCATGCCCATGCCATGGTCGCCGTCTCCGAGATCACGGTCCGCCTGGGACAGCATCGGCTCGGCAGCGATGATGCGCTCGCAGGCGAGCAGGAGCATGTCTTTGACTTCGTCTTTGGAAAGGGTGGCTTTGGGCATGGGACCGCGAGTGTTGGCGCGTGAGCGAGGATGTCAATCGCGCAATCCGGCGGTGTGAGGCGGAGTTCCATGTTTCATGTTTCAAGTTTCAAGCGGGCCGGGGGGGGGGTCGAAAGCCGCCGGCCACTGACATGGGGTGCCCGACCGCTAAGCGCGGGCCTGCCGCATCTCGGCTGGCCGCTCTGCCGATGAGGAAAATTCCTCATCTTCCCCATATTCCTCGGGGGGGTATACACGCGATGAGCTACACAGCCCAACAAGCCGGAGCCCCCGTGTGGTAAAATACAACTAATTACACGCCTGGGTATATGCGTACGTCTTCCATAGGAAGAGTGGCTTCATCCCTTTCTCTGGAAAAAGTAAGTACAAAGGCCAGAGAGCACCCAGGGTGCAACGGTTTTAGTCCAAGGATCGTACTCTCAAGACCTTGTTGGCCAACAAGGAAAACCATCCTTTGAATCCAGCGCTGTGCGCCCCTGCATGTCAGTCGTTTAACAACCCATTCATGGATGTCATGGTAGGATTGGAAGGCTGCGATGCAGGAGCGGCGCGTCTTCGCCACCCCAGGCGAAGACGCTGCCAGCAGGCCCCGAAAGGATGCCTTTAAGGGTTGTCCACTAAAGGAGATGATTGTGTCTGTTCCCAGCGAGCTGACGCAGGCCTCCGACTTGCCGAACGGCGGTGGCCGCGCGTATACCCCCCCGGGGAATATGGGGAAGATGAGGAAGATTCCTCCCACCGACGTGTTTTGTATGAAGCCGTTCTTCGCCACCGAAGCGGCGATGCTCTGTGCCTTCAACCTCCCAGTCTGGTACCAGCAAGGCTATCCGCAATCAGCGAGAATCACGCCCCCTACCCCATCGCACGTTTGTCCGCTTTGCGCAGGCGGTCGGCCATGCCTTTCATGACGTAGAGGGCAAACTGTGGCAGTTCATCGACCATGGACAGGAAGTGGTGGCGGTTCACGGGGAGCAGCTTGCAATCCGTGCGGGCAATGGCGTCGGCCGAGCGGAGGGAATCTTCGATGAGGGAGATTTCACCAAAGAAACCTTCCGGAAGGACGGTTTCCACGAGGACACCGTTGATGAGAATGTCCACCGCACCGCTTTGCACCACAAACATCTCCCCGGACTCGTCGCCCGCGTTAAAAATGGGCTTTCCTTGCAGAACGTCCCGCACGTTGGCGGGGCTGGCGAAGATGTCGGGGAGCTTCATGGCGTGCGAGTCTTACAGCTTGGTGTAGCCGACGCTTTCGCAGGGCATGTCCCAGAGCTTCTTCAGCTCGGCATCCAGCTTGGTGATGCTGAAGCTCACGCCGGCCATTTCCTGACAGGTGACGATGTTATCGACGATGGTCTGGTGAATCTTGATGCCACGCGCTTCGAGGATGGGCTTGGCGCCCCGCAGCAAGATGAGCAGTTCCATCATGTGAGTGGAGCCGAGGCTGTTGACGAAGAATACGATTTCATCTCCGGCAGCCAGCGCCAGATCATCGCCAAAGAGAAGCTCCATCATCTTGGCGGCCAGTTCATCAGCCGTGCACATGGGGATGAGTCCCACGCCTTTTTCACCATGGATGCCCATGCCGAGGCCGATCACGTCATCGGCCAGTTCAAAGGTCGGCTTGCCGGTGGCGGGAATGCTGCCAGGCCGGGTGGAAACACCGACCGTGCGCGTGTTGTCGCAGGCCTTTTGTGCGATACGGGCGAGCTCATCCAGTGAGTCCACCGTCTGTGCTGCAGCGCCAGCAAGCTTGGTGATCGGCACGAGACCCGCCACGCCACGGCGATTGTGCTTTTGCGTGAGAGGTGCCGAACAGACGTCATCAGCGATGATGACGGTTTTCACCACGATGCCTTCTTCTTCAGCGAGTTCCGCGCCGATGTCGAAGTTCATCACATCCCCGGCGTAGTTGCCGTAGAGAAAGAGCACGCCTTTGCCACGGTTCACCGCCTGGGCGGCTTCGAGCACGATGTCGGGAGGAGGGGCTGCAAAGATTTCACCCACGGCTGCGCCATCGGCCATGCCTTTGCCCACGAGGCCGTGATAGATCGGCTCATGCCCAGCTCCACCACCCACGAGTAGCGCGGGCGCATCTGGACGCAGATCATTCATCACGATGGAACGCGTGCCGACGCGGCGGGCCTTGCCATCATAGGCGAGCACGAGTCCTTCAAAGAGTTCGTCGGCGCACTTCAGCGGATTGTTGATGATCTTCTTGGCAGGATTGGCGTGGCTCATGGTTGGGATCGGCAGGGTTGAAAAAAGAGATGCCAGTTTTACGGCGTGCACCGAGGCTGTCAAAGCCCGATTGCCAACCTCCCCGTTGGTCTCAGTGGGAGCCATAGCCGATCAGCAGCACCAGACGCGCCGCGATCCAGCAGCCCAGAGCCAGCAGCAAAAAGGTCATTCCTTTGCGGACGTTGTACAGCTTGGCCTCCAGCACGAGGGCCTTCGAATGGATCTGCCCCAGCACGGAGCATTTGACCCCGTCATTCGATTGTTTGCAGAACAAATCCGCGTATTCCTCTCCAGAAATCAAGGCGATCTGGCCTGAGAAATAGAGATTGGGGTGATGATTTTCTCCGCCGCCTTTTTTCACAGCGCGTGGGAAAGCGGCGGCAATGCCGCGCCCAAAGGCAAAGCACATGCAGATGATGAAGATGAGGTAAAGCAGCACCGCCATGCTTTCAAACCACCGCATGTCCGCCACAACCGGCGTTTTCACTCCGGTGCTCATGTTCACGATCATGGCCATCAAAACCGCCGAGGTGCTCAGCGTGAGCTGCGCCTTCATGTCCGCCCGACTGATCTGCTGCTCCATATCCTGATAGAGCATGTAGATCAAACGTGTGACATCGACCTGCGTGTCCCGCACCAGTGCAGTCACAGTGCCGAGAAGATTGCCCGCTGAGGTGGTGGAGATGGCTGGGATGGCTGACTGCATAGAGGGGAAAAAATGGCTTTAATAAGCATCTGCGTCCCCCGTGGCAAGATGGAGGCACAAACCTGACAGAATCGTCACTAAACCCTTATCTACCCGCCATGGACCTGTCCGGCATCTGGAAAGCATTCTCGATGATGTGGACACGCGGCAGCTCGCCCTCGGTGAGGATGACCTCGGCAATGTCGAAGCGAAACTGGATGCGCGGATTTCCGAGCAGCCGCAGCCAGTCCATGGCCCCGCGCTGGATGAGGCGCTGTTTGTCACGCCCCACCGCGTCGGCAGGCCGGCCAAAGGCGCTGCTGGTGCGGGATTTCACCTCAATGAAGGTGAGCACATCGCGATGCCGGGCGACGATGTCCACCTCACCCCGGTGCCCACCCCTGTAGTTGCGATGGAGTACTTTGCGGCCATTCGCGGCGAGCCAGCGCACGGCGATGAGTTCGCCCATGGCACCGATTTCCCCGCTGCTCATTTTGCGTCCAGCGAGACGGCGCTGAAACAAGGCCAGCGGTTTTGCGCGCAGCCAGAGCGCCGCTGCCCGCACCCGTACATCTCCCGTGACCCGCCGCCGCAGCCAGCGCCACAGACTTTGAGGCCGGGAGATGCGCCGCTTCATGCCAGATCGAGTTCGAGCTGCGACACCGGCCTGAAACTGCGCCGATGATGCGGACAGGGGCCGTGCAGCCTCAAAGCCGCCAGATGCGCAGGTGTGGGGTAGCCTTTGTGAATTTCAAAACCGTATTCAGGATGCTGCCGCGCCATGGCCACCATGAGGCGGTCCCGTGTGACCTTGGCGATGATGCTGGCCGCAGCGATGGAATAGCTGAGGCTGTCACCTTTGACCAAGGCGACCTGATGCAGGGGGAAAAGCTTCACCGGCTTGCCGTCGATGAGGGCTGCATCCGGCACAGGGAGCAAACCCAGCGCGGCACGCCGCATGCCTTCCCACGTTGCCTGAAGAATGTTGATGCGGTCGATTTCACCGGGTTCAATGCTCACGCAGTGCCAGCGGATGCGTGAGTCACCGGTGATCTCTTCGTACAGCCGTTCGCGCTTCACTTCGCTGAGCTGCTTGGAATCGTTGAGCACGGCGTGCGTGAAATCGTCCGGCAGCACCACCGCCGCTACGCAAACGGGACCGGCGAGAGGGCCACGACCCGCTTCATCAATGCCGGCAACGGTGCGAAAACCCGCAGAGCGCAGCGTGTTTTCGTGGTCGATCGTTGGCATGATGAAAACAAGGGATAACCAAGAATTTGCAGCTACTTCACCTCAATAGGAAGGGTCACTTCTGCCGGGGCTCCACTTTCCGGTGCCTGCCAGCGCAGCACTTCGACGCCCGGCTTGGCGGGATCTTTGGACAACTTGTAAATACGGATTTGCAGGGTGGCTTTCTCCCCTTCCGGTCTTGGCACCGGCTTCATGCGCAGCGTGATTTCATTGTGCCCTTTGACAAGCCCGCCGACGAGAACCTGCTGATCAAGTCCATCCTGCACGGGATCGTAATTGATGCCGTTCATGCTCATGGTCGTTGCATAGCCAAAGCTCTGCAGCTTGCAGCCCGCCTTGTAATCTGGAACACGGCACAAAGGAGGCGGCGACGGCATGCTGCCGGGCGGCGTGTACTCAGGAGTGTCGAGAAAGTCGGGGCGCTTGCCTGCTTTCAGATCCTTGACCACTTCAGGAGCACCATCCATGCGGGAGATGCGATTGCTGTCATACCTCCATTCCCCATTCTCACGGGCGAATTTCAGCTTCAGGAGGTTTTCGCGAATGAGATCTTTGTCCTGCCCCATGTCGATCCGGCCAAAGTAAACGAGATGTGCGGTGTTCCCCACCGCCTGCGCTTCCAGCAGGCGCAGTCCCGCCAGAGCCGGAGGCGTCACATCAGAAGCAAACACGGCGTCAGGAAACACCTGGCGTTCACTGACCACCATGTTGCGAATCACCGTCTGACGATAGAGCGTGATGCTCGAAGCCCAGGCCTGGGCATCTTTGCGCAGCATGGCATCCCGCCATTTAAGATACACCTTTTCCAATGCGGCCTGCAGTCCGGCATCCTCCTCCTGAGCGCGCACAGGTGAGCAGAGTTGAAACAGACTTAATCCAAGGAGCAAAGAGAGGAACTGGCGCATGGCAGGTACGATTTAAAATAACGAACAAGGACATGTTTCACGTAAAAACAACCGGTGATCATCATTTTATGATTAGCATCCCGGGAAATTTGCTGTGATAGTTTTAATCCAGAGTAAAACCATTTGCCGATTTGGTGATTCTGGTAAACGTCAACTCTTTACCCCCAAAACATGGAGTCCCACAGTGAAGGTCAGCCCCGCCCCCCCCCGATTGATCGCAATCGGGAGTTGCTGAAGACCGCCCGAGAAGAAATCTACAAGACTGTAGGTGGTGTCAACCTCTCGGCTTATATTTGGGAACCCGAGATGGACAAGGCTCCCTCTTACCCCAAGTCCGTGGCCGCTTTCTTTTTCAGCAGCGGCTGGGACAACGGCCAGGTGGCGCAGTTTGCCCCACACTGTGTTTATTTTGCCTCACGCGGCATGACGACGATCTGTTTTGATTATCGCGTCGCCACCCGTCACGGCACAGGTCCGGTCGAAGCCATGGCCGATGCGCGCTCCGCCATTCGCTGGATTCGCATGAACGCTGTCGAGCTCGGCATCAACCCCGGCAAGATCGTCGGTGTCGGTGGTTCCGGTGGTGGACATGCCATCGCTTCTGCTGCCATCCTCAGTGGTTTTGATGATTCTTCGGACGCGCTGGATTGCAGCCCGGCACCCAATGCCATCGCTCTGTTCAATCCGGTGATGGACACTTATTCCAAGTACGCCTTCGGTCGTGACCGCTGGCCAGACCAGGCCACCTGCAAGGCTGCAGACCTCATCCGCGCCATCCGCCCCGGCCTGCCGCCCATGCTCATCATGCACGGGACCACCGACCGCGTGATCCCCTTTGACGGCTCCTATCAGTTTGCCCGTAAATCGAGCAAGAAGAAGAATCTCTGCCGGTTGATCGAATTCGAAGGCCAGGGACACGGCTTCTTCAACTTCAATCTCTCCTTTGAGATGTATGAAGCCACCTTGATGGCCATGGATGAGCTCTTCGTCGAACTCGGCTTCTTGGAGCCCGACCCCGAAGCGGGCCTCGGCAAAGTGGAATAGCCCGCGCACGGCGGGAATGAAAATTCCGAAATCCAAATGACGAATTCCTGCTTCCACGCCGTTTCGTCATTGGAATACTTGCGCATTGTTCCGTCATTTTGACTCTGCCATCCGTTTTACTTTCCAACCCCACGCATCGAACAACCATGCTCCGCTCTCTTCTTCTCGCTGCAGTCTTCGTCACCACCACGCACGCCGCCACCTGGCCCCAGGACAACAGCGATCTCAAGCCTGACCCCAAAGCCCAGTTCGGCACGCTCGAAAACGGCCTGCGCTACGTCATTCTGCCGCATGACGAGCCGCCGGGCCGCGCCAGCATCCGCCTCTATATGGATGTGGGGTCGCTCATGGAGCAGGACGATCAGCAGGGCATGGCGCACTACCTTGAGCACATGGCCTTCAACGGCTCGCGCCATTTCAAAGGCGGCGAGATGGTCGAGTACTTCCAGCGTCTGGGCATGGGTTTCGGTGCGGACACCAATGCGCACACCTCATTCAAGGAAACCGTGTACATGCTCGAACTGCCGAAGGTGGACACCCAGTACCTTTCCGAAGGTCTGAAGCTCTTCCGCGATGATCTGGACGGCATGCTGCTGAACGAAACCGAGATCGACAAGGAGCGCGGCATCATTCTCAGCGAAAAGCTCAGCCGTGACTCCATCGAGTACCGCACGAGCATGGCGGGCTACAAGTTCGCCATGCCGCAGTCCATCCTGCCGGACCGCATGCCCATCGGCACAGAGGATATGATCAAGACGATGAAGCGTCAGCGCTTCGTGGACTTCTACGAGAAATATTACACCCCCAAACGCGCCGTCATTGTGGCCGTGGGGGACTTCAAAGACACTGCCGCCGTCAAAGCGGAGATCGAAAAGCAGTTTGCTGATGCCAAGCCAAAGCATGGCGATGCTGAAGAACCCAATCTTGGCAAGGTGACTTCCGGCTACGGCATCATCGCCAAACTGCACACCGAGATGCAGGCCGAGGCGCTGACGCTTTCCATCGAAATCCCCCGCCCCGCTGAAAACAAGCCCGACAACGCCGCCACCCGCCGGGAGAAGACGATCCGTGATCTCGCGGACATGATGATCAATCAGCGCCTTTCCAAGCTCTCGAAGGCTGAAGGTGCCCCCTTCATGGGCGCTGAAAGCTACAGCTACGAGTACCTCGAATTCGTCAGCGTGAACGGCATTCAGGCCCAATGCGATCCCAAGAACTGGCAAGCCACGATCACCCTGCTGGAAACCGAACTGCGCCGCGCTCTTGAGCATGGCTTCACCGAGGCTGAATTTGAAGAAGCAAAAGCCACCGTGCTCAAAGGAGCCAAGCTGCGCGCCGATCAGGCCGACAGTCGCAAATCACGCGATCTCGCCAGCGGCCTCGTCAGCATCATCGCCAGCAAAAAAGTCTTCACCTATCCGGCAGATGACCTCGCCCGCATTTCCACCGTGCTGGCCAGCTTGAAAGCTGAAGACAGCCACGCCGCACTCGTGGCCGACTGGAAGGGCGATGACGTGCAGATCTTCCTCGGCGGCAATTTGAAGCTCGAAGGCGATGCCGAAAAGCAGATCATCGACACCTTCAAAGCCAGCCGTGCCAAGCCGGTCAGCGCCCCCGAAAAGGAAGAGACCGCCGCGTTTGCCTACACTGACTTTGGCGCTGCGGGCAAGGTCGCCAGCCGCAGCGAAGTGAAGGATCTCGAAATCACCCAGGCGGTGTTTGAAAACAACGTGCGCTTCAACTTCAAGCACACCGAATTCGAGAAAGGCACCATCCGCGTGCTGATCAATTTTGGTGGCGGCAAGCTCAGCACCCCTGCTGACAAGCCGGGCATCATCCCCTTTGCCCAAAGCACCTTCCAGCTTGTCGGCCTTGAAAAACACGGGGTCGATGACATCCGGCGCATCTTCGCCAGCCGCACCGTGGGCAGTGATTTCACCATCGGTGATGAAGCCTTCCTGCTGAGCGGCCGCACCACGCCTGCGGATCTGGAGTCCCAGATGCAACTGCTCACCGCCTACCTCGTCGCCCCCGGCTATCGCGACGAAGCCGCACGCCAGTTCGAGAAGAACATCGATCCCCTCTACACCCAGCTTCATCACACCGCCGAGGGCGTGATGAACAACGACGTCGTCTCCTTCATCCACTCGGGCGATCCACGCTGGGGCTTCCCCAAGATGGAAGAACTGCGCAAGCGCACGCTGGCCGAACTGAAGACCTGGCTCACCCCAGCGCTCACGCAGGATTATCTCGAAGTCACCGTGCTGGGAGATATCGATGCCGAAACCGCACTCAACGCCGTGGCTAAAACACTCGGGGCGCTGCCCAAGCGTGCGGCCAAAAAACCTGCGTATGAAAAAGAACGCGCCGTGGCTTTCCCTGCACCGGCTGCCAGCAAGACCTTCCCCTTTGACACCGAGATCCCGAAGGCCATCGCCACCGTTTACTGGCCGACCGCCGACATGAGCGACATCCAGCGCACCCGCCGCCTGACCGTGCTCGGCTCCATCCTCGATGACCGCCTGCGCATCAAGGTGCGCGAAGAGCTGGGAGACACCTACAGCCCCGCCTGCTACCACGTCGCCAACGACACCTTCACCGACTACGGCTACATGACGACGATGATCGAGTGCAAGCCCGAGCTGGCCGTCTCGCTAACCAAGCTCGTCACCGAAATCGGCGACAAGCTCTCAGGCGGCTCGATCACCGACGATGAATTTGACCGCGCCATCAAACCCTTGCAGGTGCAGTTGGAACAGATGCGCCGTGACAACCGCTACTGGTCCATGAACGTGCTGCGCTGCGCGCAGGAGCACCCCGAGCGGCTCGACTGGGCGCGCAGCTTCATCAGCGATTTCGCCGGCATCAAGAAGGATGAGCTGGAAGTGCTGGCGAAGGAATACCTCGGAGCGAAACGCGCGGTGAGCGCGGACATCATTCCCGAAGAGAAGAAGTGACGAGGCCTTGGTTCGGTTTAAAGCCCGTCACGCCTGCCGTTTGGGCAGCTTGTCGAGCTGGTAGCGTTTGATTTTGTACTGCAATGCGCGGCGGCTGATGCCGAGGGCGGCGGCAGCGGCTTCGCGGTTGGAGGTGACCTTGAGCAGGGTTTGCCGGATGAGCTCCGCCTCCAACTGCGCCAGCGTCATGCCGGGCTGAATGGTGATCGCGTGCGGTTCGCGCCTGCCCTGATGCAGGGCGGGCGGTAAATCCGCCAGACTGATGGTGGCGTGGGGAACGGTGACGACGAGGCGCTCCACCAGATTGCGCAACTGCCGCACGTTGCCGGGCCAGCGCAGCGTCTGAAACAGGCTGATGACTTCACTGCCGAAGTGCTTCACGCGCCGCCGGTGCTTGGTGCAGAAATGCTCGGTGAAGGATTTCACCAGCGGGGCGATGTCCTCTGTGCGCTCACGCAGCGGCGGCATGTGGATGGAAACAATGTTCAGGCGGTAAAACAGATCCTCGCGGAAACGGCCGCCGCTGACCGCCTCCGCCTCCAAGTCCAGGTTCGTGGCGGCGATGATGCGGGCGGTGGCACGCTCCACCTTTTGGCTGCCGACCGGACGGTAGGTGCCGTCTTCGAGCACGCGCAGCATGTCGCCCTGGCCTTTGCGCGAGAGGTCGCCGATTTCGTCGAGAAACAAGGTGCCGCCCTGGGCGAGCTGGAAGCGCCCCTTGCGGTCGCTGACCGCGCCGGTGAATGCGCCGCGCACATGGCCGAAGAGCTCGGCTTCGATGAGGTTTTCCGGCAGCGCCGCGCAGTTCACGGCGATGAAGGGATGCGCTTTGCGGCGGCTTTTTTCGTGAATGGCGCGAGCCACCACTTCCTTGCCGGTGCCGCTTTCACCCTCGATCAGCACGGTCACATCCGTTGACGCGATCTGGCCGATGAGGCGGCTGATGCCCTGCATCACGCTGCTGCTGCCGGCGAAAATGTTGGGGTCCGAGCGGCGGCGCAGGCGCGCCTTGATCTGCTGGTCCTCGGCCACCAGCGACTGGTGGTCCAGCGCTTTGCGGACGGATTCGGTGAGCTGGGCGGTGTTGCAGGGCTTGGAGAGATAATCAAACGCGCCTTTGCGCATGGCCTCCACGGCGGTGTGAATGTCGCCCTTGGCGCTGAGGAAGATGAACTGCGTGTCGGGCGTGATGCCGCGCACCTTTTCCATCAGCGCCACGGCGTCGATGCGCTGCGCATCGAACGATTTGATGACCACATTGAACAGCTCACCGGAGGCGAGTTGCAGCGCATCCGTCTCATGCGAAGCGGCGGACACCTGGTAGCCGACCCGGGCCAGGGCATTGCGGATGCTGCGTGCGGAGGCGGGATCACGATCCAGCACCAGGATGTGAATGTTGGCCGGTTCCATGGGGTGCAACCAAGGCTGCACTTGTTCCCACCGGCAAGTGCAAATAATGCACCAATGCTACATCCCGGCAGCGCGGTGAAAATCTGCCCCACCGTTTAAGCCATTGATCGGCAGTGGTTTGAGCGCCACCAGTGGCACCTGGCATTAGACCTGCAATACCAGCGGCCCCTATGCCATTTCACACGTTCAAAGCCCTCAAGAAAATAACCGCCAAGCCCGACCGTGAGCTCCTGCAGGCCTGCAAGGATGAAGAATTTGACCAGCTCTTTCCGGCGTCCATCAGCGCGCTGTCACTGTGCCACTGGAGCCCGGTGAACGTCTGCCGCACGGCCGCGCAGTTTCTGGTCACCGCGCCAGGGACCCGGGTGCTGGACATCGGCTGCGGGCCGGGCAAATTTTGTGTGATTGGTGCCACCTCGACCGCGGGGCATTTCACCGGTGTGGAGCAGCGAAAGCGGCTGGTGCGGACGGCCAGTGAACTGGTGGAGCGCCACCGCATCCCCCGGGTTGAGTTCCAGCATGGCAACATCAACCAGGTCCAGTTCCGTGAGTTCGACGCGTTCTACCTCTTCAATCCGTTTCAGGAGAACGTCATGCCCGCGCTGCGGATTGACTACGATGTGGAGCTGGAGCCGAAGTTGTACACGGACTACACGGCGCATGTGCAGCAGCAGCTCATGCGCATGCCCATGGCGACGCGCGTGGCGAGCTACTGTGGTGATGATAGCGAGATTCCATCCTGCTACGCCTGCGAAAAAACGGCCTTTACCGGCAAGCTGAAACTCTGGGTGAAAAAGCACCCCGCGCCAGCCTATGCCACCGCCGCTGAATCTTACGCCCAGGACAACGGCCGCGCTATTCCGCTCGGCACCGGCCCACTCGCACTCGCATGAAATTCTGCCTGTCCTGGCATGAAGTCATCCGCCAGCCCCAGCCCAGCCTGCCTGAATACCAGCCCCCCGTTCCCATGAAACAAACCGACAGCATCATTGAAGCCCTCTCCCAGCTCACCGAACTGGATGCCACCCGACGCCGCCTGGAGGTGAAATCGCCCCGGTATCAGGAAATCGCCCTGGAACTCGAAAGCGTGCGCGAACGCCTGCCCACCGCGATCCTCAGCCACTACGACCAACGGGTCTCCCGGGGCAAACGCGGCGCGGCGCGCGTGCGCAACAACACCTGTGGCGGCTGCCACCTGCTGCTGCCCAGCGGCCAGCTCTCCGACATGCGCCGGGCAGAGGTGGCGCTGCAGATTTGCGGCAATTGCAGCACGCTGCTGCTGCCCGAAGACCCCAAACCCGAGGACGCCATGCCAGTCATGCCTGCCGAGCCGGAGCCGGAGACAGCACCCAAACCCAAAAAGCGCAAAAAATCCGCCACCGCGTCCTGATGGGGGCGCCGCCACCACCGTCAGCGCCGTCTGAATGCCGCCAGTTTCTCCTGCCGCAAACGCCGCACTTGGGTCCGGCGCCATGCCGGCGATTGCAGCCTATGATTACTAAACTGCCACGCTGGGTGTGGTCCGGAGCCTGGGCGCTGGCTTTCGTGGGGGGGGCATGGTAAACGTCATTGACCTGCTCGGCTTCGAGCATCGGGCGATCACGCATTTGATGGGCAACACCTCCATGCTCGCAGCGGCCCTGGCGGAGCTGGACCTGGCGGCGGCGCTGCCACTGGTCGCCATCATCGGCGCATTCATGGCGGGCACCGTGCTTAGCGGGTTCATCATCCAGGAGAGCACGCTGCGGCTGGGCGACCGTTACTGGGTCACGCTGCTGCTGTGCCTGGCCGTGCATCTGCTCCAGCGCAGCAGCGTCCTGGGCCTGTGCGCCGCCGCGTGCGCCTGCGGCCTGCAGAATGCGATGGTGAGCACTTGCAGCGGCACCGACATTCGCACCACGGAGCTCTCCGGGATGTTCACCGACCTCGGCATCTTTCTCGGTCACTTCCTGCGCGGTCTGCCCGTGGATGTCCGGCGGCTGCGGCTGTGCCTGCTGATCATCTCCGCGTTTCTCTGCGGCGGCATCGCGGGCGCGGTGGCCTTCCGCCGTCTGGACTACACCACCCTGTACATTCCCAGCGTCCTCATCGCGCTGATGGCACTGGCCTACAGCCTCTACCGCTTTCGCCAGAACCGCCGCGCCTGATGCTCCCCCCCCTTGGTTAAAATTTCAGCACGTCATACCACTTCACACCAGCCGCGCCTTCAGCCGCCGCACCTCATCGCTGACATCGGCAGCCAGCAAAAACGCAGACACGACCACCACACGCCGCGCTCCCGCGGCGATGACTTCGTCCAGCCTCCCTGCATTCACGCCGCCAATGCAGAAGACTGGCAGCGTCACACGCCGATGCACCTCCGCCACATCGCTTAAACCGACGGGCACATAGTCAGGCTTGGTGCCCGTGGCATACAGCGGGCCAAAGCCGATGTAGTCTGCGCCTTCCGCCTGGGCGGCGACCGCCTGCGCGAGGCTGTGGGTGGATTTGCCAACAAAGCATGATGGGCCGACGACCGCACGCGCCTTGGCCACGACATCGTCATCCTGCCCCACGTGCACACCTTCACAGCCAATGGCAGCGGCGACTTCGAGATGGTCATTGATCACCAACGGCACGCCATGGGAGCGAGTGATCGGCAGCATGAGCCGCGCGAGGCGTTCGATTTCCTGCGGCACCAGTTTCTTCGCACGTAATTGCAGCACATCCGCGCCACCCAGGCAGAGCTGCTCCGTCATGCGTTCGACGTTGTCCGCCGTGACATAACCGAGATCAACGATGCCGTAGAGCCGTGCGTCTTGAATGCGTTTCATGCACCACCCGATGCCCGTGATGCCCGTGCTACGCAAGCGCTGGAATGGTTCCGCTGAGCATGCCGGATTTTTGAACCACGGACATATCATGGAGTCCGTCCTGGAACGGTCGCCCCACCAGCACGATCCCACTCCAGAATATTTCCCGCAGATTCAGGAAACCCACAGATTATTTCTTGCAGAAAATCTGTGGGAGAAACACTCCTCCCCAATCTCGCACTAATCACGGAATGCAGGGATCAGGAGCAACGCAGAATTCCAGTTGCCCCGGCCCAACTCGAAGCCTATGCAGACCCATGGCGGTGGGCGTCCTAGTGGCACCCACCGTTTTCTTTATCTGCATGCGCGTGCATAACGCCCATGCAGCCGTTCGCAGATGCAGGGAAGGCCGTGAGAACCGGCCACAGTGGCGCTGCGGTATCGGGTAACGACCCTCCATTCATGTCTTCGGACATGGAACACAGCCAATCGGGAGCAATCCTTGGTGAAGGCGGAGGCGAGGAGCGGTGGTCAAACATCGCGCAAACCCGGAGTCCGAACATCTCGCTGCGAACAACATCATCCGACCCGCCATGTGGCGGTGCGCGGATGATTTCATCGAACCAATGAACACCCCCACGACATGTACCTCCAGAAACACTCTGGTCGCCGCCCCTGCGCAGCGATCACCGCGGCACTCCTAGCAGCCGCCGCCATCCTCCCCATCAGCACCGCTCAGGCCCAGAGCCAGAAGCCTGCTCCGAAAACACAGCAGCCGCAGACCAAAACCGAAGCGCCTCCAAAGACCGGCACCAAGGCCGCTACCGTTGACGTTCCCGAAGTCGTCATCACTGCGACGATGTCTGAAACGGAATCTTGGCGCACCGCCAGCAGCGTCACGGTCATCGACCGCAAGAAGATCGAGGAGAACCAATACCGCTTTGCCATTGATGCCCTGCGCACCGTCCCCGGCGTCACCATCGCCACTCCCGGCATTCCCGGCAATGTGGCCACCGTGCTAACGCGCGGCACGGCCACGAAGGACACCGCCCTGATGATTGATGGCAGGCCCCAGCCAGCGAACCTCGCCGGTTCCTTCAATCTCGAAACCATGGCGCTGGACAACGTGGAGCGCATCGAAGTGCTGCGCGGTCCCGCCGCCAGCCTCTATGGTGGACGCACCATGGGCGGTGTGATCAACATCATCACCCGCAGCGGCAAAGGCTTGAAAAAGCCCAAGAGCACGGCCTTCTTTGAGGCCGGCAGCTACGGCACCTTCCGCGAAGGCGTCAGCTCCATCGGTGCCATCGGCAAGCTGGACTGGGGCTTTGAAGCCAGCCGCACGGACATCCAAGGTCAGCGCGTGAACAGCCAATTTAAGCAAACGAATCTGGCAGGCAAGGTCGGCTACCAGTTTGCTGACAGTCTGCGCTTTGACCTCGACATGCGGCACTACACTGCAGATGTCGGCGATCCACGTGCGAATGTCGGCACCAACGCCAATGACCCGAACAATCATGTGCTTTCGGAGTTTTGGAGTATTTCGCCACGACTGGTGTGGAATACAAGTGACCGCTGGACGCAGTCGCTCACTTTCTCTCACAGCCAGTTCCGGCAGGTTTCCACCGGCTATAACGACCCCCCGTTTTTCTCACCCAATAACCGCACCAGCTCACGCACAGACTTTTTGGAATACAAAAGCATCGTGAAGGTGACGGATAAATGGACGCTCACCGCAGGGGCCTGGTTTCAGGATCAAAAGATCAGCCGCTACAACGACACCGCCGGCATGCTGGACATCTCCCAAGCGCAGACGAACTACGCGCTGTTCCTCCAGTCTCAGGCAGAGCTCTTCAAAGGCTTCAATCTCGTCGGCGGCGTCCGTTATGACAAATATTCCGACTTCAACAACGCCTTCACCTGGCGCGGCGGCATCAGCTACCAGATCCCCGTCAGCCAGACCATCCTCCACGTCAATTACGGCACCGCCTACACCCCGCCCACTCCCCAGGACCTTACCCCCGTCTTTGGCGGCAATCCCGATCTCGTGAAGCCCGAAAGCAGCCGTAGTTACGAGTTCGGCATCGCCCAGCCGCTGATGCAGAACAAGCTCACCCTGCGCGCCACCTACTTCCACAATGACCTGCGCGACACCTACCAGTACCTGCCACCCTTCTTCATCCCCGTCGCCGTCGGCTCCGCCACCACGCAGGGCTTGGAAAGCGGGCTCGACTGGAACCCTTGCGCCATGTTTGGCGTGAATCTCAGCTACACCTACCTGGATGCACGGGACAACACCAACCTCGCACGCTTGGTGCGCCGCCCACGCCACTCCATCTCCGGCGGCATCCGCTTCCAGCCCGTCAAAGACGTCACCTTCAATCTCAGCGCCGTTTACGTCATCGACCGCGAAGACTTCGACCCCGTCACCTTTGCGCAGACCAATCAGAAGGACTACCTCAACGTACGCCTCTCCGCCAACTGGCGCGTCACCGAGCATCTCGACCTCTTTGCCCGCGTCGAAAACCTCCTCGGCCAGCCCTACTCCGAGATCCCCGGCTTCCCCGTCATGAGCACCGGCGCGTATGCCGGGCTGCGTTTGCGCTTTTGATCCGCATGGCTGACACTGGGGGCGTGAGCAGCCCAACGTCACGCCTCGAATCCCCCGCCGCACTGCGCGAACGTTTCATCCGTCGCGTCAGTGCGGACAGCCCCTTCTACCGGCTGTTCGATCACCTGCCGGACCTCGCCTTCTTTGCCAAAGACAGCGACTTCCGCTTCATGTGCGCGAGCCGCCGGTTCATGGACCGCTTCGGCATCACCGAAGAAGCCGGCATCGTCGGCAAAAACGACTTCGACCTCTTCCCCGGCCGCCTCGCGGAAAACTTCCGCCGCGACGATGAAGAAGTCCTGCGTACCGGCAAAGCCCAGCTCAACATCGTCGAGCTATTCTTCACCGATCAAGGCCTGCCCGACTGGTTCGTCACCAACAAGCTCCCCCTCACCGATGCCAAAGGCCGCGTCATCGGCATCATGGGCACCGTGCAAAGCTTTGAAGGCAAGAAGCAGATGCTGCAGCCCTACCTGCAAATCGACCGCGCCCTCGCCTACATCCGCGATCATTTCCGCACAGGTGTCTCCATCACCGAGCTCGCCCAGATCGTCCACCTCTCGCCACGCCAACTGCATCGCAAGTTCGTCGAAACCTTCGGAGCCAGTCCGCAAGCCTTCATCATGAAGCTGCGCATCCAGGCCGCCTGCGAAGCCCTGCAACGCGAAGGTGCCAACATCTCCGACGTCGCCCGCGATCTGGGCTTCTGCGATCAAAGCGCCCTCACCCACCACTTCCACCGGCACATGGGCATGACACCGCTCAAATACCTGCGGCAGTTCCGGTTGAGGCGTGTTTAGCACGCGGCACAAATTTCGGTGTGACAGCCTTGCAATTTCTGGTTGCTGCAACCCCAAAGCCCGCTTAGAGACTCCACCCCACGATTTTCGCGCGATTAGCTCAGTGGTAGAGCATTGCCTTCACACGGCAAGGGTCGCAGGTTCGAACCCTGCATCGCGCACCATCTCGTCCCTTCTTCTTGCTCAACACCC
>NZ_JAQSEA010000196.1 GCF_029946185.1 Prosthecobacter sp. | reverse complement strand
CACTGCTTGAACTGGATATCGCGAGCCCTGCGGCTGGAACGCGTGCGTCTGCCGCCACGCTTCAAACGGCGCGACTCCAAAGGGGCAGCTTCAGGCAGGGACACCTCAAACGTCTGCGTCCATAATGGTTTCGGCCCTCGACGCAAGGCCAGACCAATGCCCTCAATCCCGATGTCGATGGCCAACACAGTGGCCGACTGATAAAACGGGTGCGCAGTGTTCCATGTCTGCTCACCCGCATTTGGCGGAGTTTCGAGGATGTAATCTTTCATCTTGATTGGGAGCTGGGTTTGTCGCAGTATTCAAATGCCTCAAGGCAGATCAAAACCTGTGGAACGGTTGGCCGGAGAGCCAGAGCCGCAAGGCCCCACAACTCCGGCAATTTTTTGACCACATGTTGAGCATTTGATCGAATAGCCTATCCTACGGTAATTTGTGTTAAAGTTAAGCATTGCTGCCCGCTAAAAGTCTTAGCTGGATCATTGATTTCCCCCAGCTTTTACTCACTCTTGCAACGAAGGAAAGTTAAAGTTCCGAACGGAGCGGTAGCAGTGGGCTAAAGAAGCTGCTGTCTTTATGTGGTGCCCATCCGATCAACTCAGCAGCGCCTTCACCACGCGTTGCACATCCAGGGTGAACCCCTGTCCGTTCTCGAACGACTTCACCTCCCTGGTGACCTGCACCACAGGATAGCGCACGGTGTTGAGGCCGTAGGTGCGGTAGGCGGCGGCGAAGATTTCGCATTCGACGATGCCAGTGCGGTCGCAGATTGAGATGCACTTCATGAGCTGGCGGCGGGAGCGCGTGTCTGACTGCTCCAGGGGCAGCATGGCGTAAAATCCCGCCTCATAAATCTTGGTGAAGCGCAGGCCAACCAGTCGCACGCTGACTCGGCGCTCCCATTCATCGCAGCGGACTGGTCAAAGACTACTTGGATTCAACCAGAGGGACGGTCATCGCAGAGCGGCTACCGCCGTATGCACCCGAGCTCAATCCTGCGGAATACATGTGGGGACATTTGAAGTGCCACGAGATCGCTAACCTGATCACCACGCAGGCATGGGAACTGAGCCTTGAGGCGACAGCGGCGCTACGGCGCATGCGCCGCCGTCCTTCAATCATTGCCGCATGCTTCTCTCAGGCCGAGTTATGGCCTTAATCTCACTCTATTATGCGAGTCTCAGTAAAGCGATTGTTTGGCAATAAACTGCCTCAGCATTTTCACCCCGGCTGCTTTGCGATGACACACATTCACTACTTCGTCTGCCGTTTTGCCTCAGCAGGCGCTGCCGCTTCCTTAATGGCGCGGTAGTCATGGGACATTTGTTCAGCTTTAGCGCGTGCGCTGGCATCGTAGTTCCAGAACTCTTGCACCACGGCTTCGATTTCGGGGTAGTCGCTGCCGTCATCGCCGATGGATTTACGGCGCGCGGCAAGTTGTTGTTTGAGTTCGGTAACGACGGTGGCATACGCGGGATCGTCATAGACGTTGACGAGTTCCTGTGGGTCCTGTTTCAAATCGTAAAGCTCCCAGGCTGGTGGTGTGCGGGGGAATTTGTCGTCGCGGCCCATGCCGTAGTAGAAGATGAGTTTGTGCGTCTTGGTGCGCAGCCCCAGCATGCCGGGATTGTCGTGGTGCCACAGGTGCATCCAGTACCGGTAATAAGCGGACTGTTTCCAATCAGCGGGCTCGGTGTTGGTTTCGCAGATGGATTTGAAGCTACGGCCCTGCATGAACTCCGGCGTTTTGACACCGACAAATTCCAGCAGTGTGGGAGCGAAGTCCACGTTCTCGATGATCGCATTGCTGCGGCTGCCCGCCTTGATCGCGGCGGGGTAGCGGATGATGAAGGGCATGCGCTCGGACTCCTCATACATCCAACGTTTGTCCTGGTAGTCGTGCTCGCCCAGCATCATGCCTTGGTCGCTGGTATAGACGATGATGGTGTTGTCCATCAGCCCGGCGCTGCGCAGGTAGTCAAAGAAGATCGCGAGGCTGTCGTCCACGCCCTTCACGCAACGCAGGTAGCGCTTGATGTAATCGTTGTACGCGGTGCGTTTGCGCAGTTCTGCGGTGGGCAGGTCTTCATGGTGCCATTCTTTGACGTAGTTTCGCCGCAGGTTGCGGTCGCCGATGCTGGTGCCGATGTATGGCAGGAGTTCGTCCTGATACCCCCGCGTGGCCAGCGATCCAAATGCGGGCTGCTGCCACAGACTCTCGGGCTCGGGAATGGCCACGTCCTTCAGGTAGTCTTCATAACGCGGCGCGTATTCAAACATGTCATGCGGTGCCTTGTGATGATACATGAGGAAGAAGGGCTTGCCCGGATCGCGCTGTGTCTTGAGCCAGTCGAGCGCGGCATCGGTAATGGCATCGGTGACGTGCTGGCCGTGGCGGTTGATCTTGGTCTGCGGCCATGGCTTGGCACCGCGCACGATGAACTCGGGATCAAAGTATTTCCCCTGACCCGGCAAGACGCAGTAGTAGTCGAACGCAGCCGGTTCCTCATCGAGGTGCCACTTGCCGATCATCGCGGTCTGGTAGCCCGCCTGCTTCATCTCGATGGGCAGGTACTGCCGCGCAGGTTCGATCCTGCCGTTGAGATCATAGACTTTGTTCGTGTGATTGTACTGCCCGGTGATCACACAGGCGCGGCTGGGCGTGCAGATGGAGTTCGTGACAAAACAGTTCTCAAACAGCATACCCTCCTTCGCCAGCCGGTCGATGGTCGGTGTCGGATTCAGCTTCGCGAGCCGCCCACCATACGCGCCGATGGCCTGCGACGTGTGATCGTCAGCCATGATGTAAATGATGTTTGGCGGCGTGGC
>NZ_JAQSEA010000195.1 GCF_029946185.1 Prosthecobacter sp. | reverse complement strand
GTTGTTGAAGGCACGGATGACGTAGTCACGGTAGATCCAGGCGTTCTTCCGGTACAGATTCGCCTCTGACCCATTCGTTTCCGCCCAGCGAATCACGTCCAGCCAATGCTGCGCCCAGCGCTCGCCGAAATGCGGCGAGGCCAGCAGTTCATCCACCAGCGCTGTGTAAGCCGCATCCGCATCCTTCGCAGATGCAGCGACAAACGTCTCCACACGCTCCGGCGTCGGCGGCAGCCCGGTCAGCACGATGGACGCGCGGCGAATCAGCGTCAGCGCATCCGCCGGGCCATTCGGCGTGATGCCCGCCGCCTTCAGCTTCGTCGCCAAAAAGGCATCCACCGCCTTCTTCTCATCGCCTGGAATCGTCGGTCGTTTCACCGGCTGGAAAGACCAGAAATCCGTTCCAGTTTTCACCACCGCATTCATCTGCCCCGGCCACTCCGCGCCTGCCGCGATCCATTGCTCAAACAAGGCCACCTGCTCCTTCGTCAGCGGCTCACCTTTCGGCGGCATGATCATGTCGGGATCGCTGCCATTGATGACTTCAATGAGATAGCTCTTCTTGGAGTCACCGGGCACGATCCCCGCATGCCCGGAGTCGCCGCCCTTCAGCATGACCGCCCGCTGGTCCACGCGAAACTCCGACTTCTGCTTCTCCGGCCCGTGACACTTGAGGCAGTGCTCCTCCAAGATGGGTAGAATCTCCTGTTTAAAATCAACTGCGGCGGCAACACGCAACGATGCGACAACGCAGAGCATGAGGAGCAAAAAGGGACGAATGGCGGGTGTCATCATGAGATCACTTCCGCGTCTGGAAAAAACTAACGAGAAAACTTGGGGAATTCGAAAAACAATGTCCCAAACCAATCACCGCCAGCCTGCCAGGCGCTGGGGGGAGAGACCCGCGTGATAACCGATTAGAATCAATTGATGGCGCAGCATGGTGCGGATCACCCCTGCCTGCTGCCAGCGGCGACCGGAGGTTTCGGCGGCGGCGGGGTGAATGACGATGCGGCCGTGAAGCCGGGCGCGGCAGATAAAATCAACATCTTCGAGGATCGGCCACTCGGGGTATCGACCCAGCGCCGCGAAGTGTGCCCGGCGGACAAAGAGCCCTTGGTCGCCATAAGGAAGCTGGTGGTGGTGGTTTCGACAGGCAGTAAACCGCTCGATCAACGCAGCACCGGCTGGGCGTGGTTCACGCAAGGCAAAGCGAAAAGCACCTGCCATGTTTTTTGATGATCGCATCGACTCGCGAATTGCCTGGGTATAGTTCGTAGGCGGCAGAGTATCGGCATGCAGGAAGAACAGCAGCCCGCCGGTGGCGTGTTGCGCGCCGTTGTTCATCTGCAGGCCTCGCCCCCGCCCCGAGCAGACAATTTGTGCGCCTGCCGCCGTGGCGATGACCAGCGTTTCATCCGTGCTGCCGCCGTCAGCGATGATGATCTCGTGCGGTTGCGCGGCGGCGACATGGCGCAACGTTTCGGCGAGATGCGCTGCTTCATTCACTGTGGGAATGATCACAGAAACGCGTTCGACTTGAGTCTGCAACGCATGCCAGTCGTCGAGGTCGTGTGGTTCATCCACATCGGGCAAGGTGACGAGCAATTCGGGTTGGCTGCCGCTGGCACGGGCTTTCTCGATGGAATCGCTGAGGACATGCGCGGTGCTCCATTCGATGTCTTGAAACAAGGCGGGCACAGGCCTGCGCAGACCGACGAGATAGTAGCCGCCATCCTGCGCGGGACCGAAGATGACTTCGTTTTCCCTCAAGGCATCGAAGGCCTGACTCAGCACGGTTTCATCGAGCCGTGGACAATCCGCACCGATGATGACGAGCGAGTCGCAGCCTTCGGTAAAAGCCTCGTTTGTAGCGCGGTCGATCCGCTGGCCGAGATCGCCCTCGCCTTGCGGTCGGTAGCATGGTTTGGGACCGAGCCAGTCGCGCATCGCTTCTTCATCACCGCCTTCGTAGCGCACTTCGATCCGCACGCCGCGTGCGATGAATAGGCTGACGGCGCGGCAGAGCGCGAGTTCTGTCATCTGCCGCTGCGTTTCCGCCGCACCTTCGGCACCAAGTGCTGGAATGAGCCGCGTCTTCGCTTTCCCGGCGATGGGAAAACGAGTGAAGAGGATCAAGCGTTCGCGGAGCATGGCTGATCCTTAACCAGCATCAGCGCCGCTGCCAGGCCAGCCATTTGTGAAACAGCTTTTTAACAAATGGAGTGAGGCGGGTGCGGTTGTAAAGATCGCCGAGCTTGCGAATGGCCTCGGCCTGCGTCGGATACGGATGAATCACCGAGGCGATGGTGCCGAGACCTATGCCTCCCTTCATGGCGAGTGTGATCTCGCTGATCATATCACCCGCGTGCGCGGCGACGACGGTGGCACCGACGATTTGATCGCTGCCCTTGCGCACATGAACCTTGGCGAATCCTTGCGTTTCGCCGTCGAGGATGGCGCGGTCCACTTTCGCCAGTTCCTGGGTGAAGGTGGTTACTTCGATGCCCTTCTCCTTAGCGTCCTTCTCATACAGGCCGACGTGGGCGATCTCCGGCGAGGTGTACGTGGCCCACGGAATGGTCAAGGCGCTGGCCTTGGCACGACCAAAGAACAGCGTGTTTTGAATGACGATGCGCGCCATGAAATCAGCAGCGTGGGTGAATTGATAAGGCGAGCAGATATCGCCGCAGGCGTAGATGCGCGGATTGGTTGTTTGCAGGCGGTCGTCCACCTTCACGCCCTTCTTGTCGAATTCGACACCGACAGTTTCCAGGCCAAGGCCCTCGACATTCGGCGCGCGTCCGACGGCAACGAGCAAGTGATCGACGAC
>NZ_JAQSEA010000194.1:21820-27519 GCF_029946185.1 Prosthecobacter sp. | reverse complement strand
TTGTCTGATTGTCCTTGTTTGCGCATCGGTGCTTCGAAAAAACTCAAGCCAGCGCAGGAATACCAGTAGGTGGTATTGGCGAGCCCGGCGGCATCGCCCCGGATTCACCCGCACCCGGCATGCCCGCCCCAGGCGGCATCATCCCCGGCGCACCCGGCATACCAGCACCTGGCATCGGCGGCGTACCCGGCGCTTGTGCCTCCGCACCTGGCGCCTGCGGTTGCTGCGCGGCCTGTTCCTGCTGCTGTTGCAAAGCCAGCAGCCCCTTCAGCTTCTCCGCCTCCTCCGGTGGCAGCAGCGGCAGGCAGCTTTCCAGCGTCACCACCGGCTTGCGCACCATCTCCTCCGCATTGGCAAATTCCAGCGCCTTCAGCGCCTGCACCACGCCCACGCGCGCGCCCACCTTGTCCGTCTCCGGCATGCCCGAGTAGCCCTGCAGCTGCTGCATCATCACCTGCGCACCCTGCAGCTTGTTCTGGTTCTGCTCCTGCGTCAGCAGCATCTGCACATCAATGTCCAGGTCACGCACATGCTCCGGCGCTATCGTCACCAGCTCCTTGTTGTGCCCCTCGCCCCACACAAAAGCCTCCGCGCGGTCAAAGTTCGCGTAGTGCAGCTTCACCGCATAGCTAAAGCCCCGCCCCTTCGATCTCCGCAGCCTGCGGATCGGCTTCTTCAGCAGCACCGCCGCACGACTGATCAGAGACTTGATCCCCGTCGCCGTGTTCGACTCCGGCACCCCGGATAAGTCCCCCTGGCTCGCACTCGTGATCCCACTGCGCAACTGCGCGATCTGCATCCCCGTTTGAAACAGCACCAGGCTCCGCGTGTCCGCATCCGGCAGCATCGCAAACTCAATGCAATCCGCCAGCCGCTTCCCCGCCTTCGGGCGAATGGTTTTGCCGGGGCCGATCACCATCGCGCCCCCGTCCTCATCCGCCTGCAGGTTCTCCTCATGCACCGCCGTCAGCGGATTCGCATGCATCTCATTGCGGAAGTTCACCTGATTCCACAAGTTATCCGTCCCCGTTTGAAGGTAGGAGTACTTCGAGAAAAAACCTCTGCCATAAAGCCTGTGCGGCACCGGCTCCCACACATCACACTTGATCGGCAGCTCAGCCTTCGGCGAAATATTCGCCAGATAGTCCGCCCAGATGATCCAGTCCTCATGCAGCGGCGGGAAGACCATGCACATCCGCGCCTCCTTGCCCGTGCCCGTCACATCCGCACGGATATACGCCTCGATCAGCCGCACGCGAGTGTTCAGCAGCTTGTCCGCCTCCACCTCGCCCAGCGGCTCATCCGCCGCCGCGCACGTCACCGTCGCATCCGCCGTCCGCTCACGCTGGATCTCATCATCACTGCACACCCGCGTCTCCGCGCAGCGCGCCAGGCGGATCGCATCCTCCTTCGAAAGGTGGAAGCGCCGCATCGCCTCAAACGTGCTCATCTCCACGCTCACATACACATTCGTATGTCGCAGATCCAGCTCCGGCGCATCCTCACGAAATGAGATGTCATTGAAGTGGATCGGCAGCGCCTCCACCCCCTGGCGGATGATCACCTCGCGCGTCTCATACGCCTCCTTCCACTCCAGCTTCCCCTTCAGTCGGCGGCGCAGTTTTTTCACCTGCGCATCATTCGTCACATACTCACCCAGCGCATCCATCACCGGCTCACCATCCGCATGCAGGCACGGCGTCGTCGCCTCATACTCGTCCACATCCGTCGCATACAGCGTCTTGATAAAGCACTCCCCCAGCGTCACCGCCTGGTCGATGCCCAGACACTGCGCATCCACAAATCGGCCATCGCGAAACGTCCACTGCAGGTGGTGTTGGATGTCATCCGCCAGCTTCTGGTCCGCCTGCCCCACCGGATTTGCCGCGAACCACGGCTCCCCGCCATAGATGTCCTGCTCCGCCTGCGCCGCCGCAAACTCCGCCAGCGACGCCACGATGTTGATCGACTCATTCGCCACTTCGAAAATGCTCTCCGCATCCTCCACCTCCGCCTTCTCACGGCGGGCCCGTGCGCGATGGTCAAAAATATCCTGCGCCTCCTGGCTCCACTTCAGGCGGTTCGCCCGCCACTGCACCAGACCCGCATCATAGCCCGCCTTCTGCGACCGCGCCCACTGCACCAGCCGCACCGCCCGCACACCACCATCAGCTGCCAGCGCATCCTCCAGCGGCGTCTTTTTCTTCTTCCGCACCAGCGCCGCCTTAGCGCGCAGAGCCGCCACACTCGCCGCCGCAGAAGCCTGGGCAGGCGTCGAACCATCGGCAGACGAAGAAGAAGGGGGGTCAGGGAGCAAGCGCATGCGAAAAGAGAAAATCGAGGTTCAAAAAGTCATTTGAATTCCCCCTCCGAGTTCTCCACTACGTCAGGCTGTCTGATCATACTTCTTGGGTCCAGATTTCGAATGGCAAGCGAAAATGTGTTCCTCTGTGAAAAAAGCACGTCAGTGCTTCTATTCATTTTAGGGTCTGGTTCTAAATACAAGTAAATACCAGTGAGGTGATTGACAGATCCACCGCATCACGAGTTCAGCTCATGCAGCAGGCGCGATGAAAATTCAGGCGCGAAGCGTCCTAGGTCATCAATCCGCAGCACTCCGCCAGATGGAGTGCGGTCGCGCAGCAAGGCACCAGCGCAGCTGCCGCTTTCGTGTGTCCTTGTGCTGCGCGTGGGCTGAGTGGCCTGCGCAGCCCCACTGCCCCCCCCCGCTTTCGGCTGTTTCTCGACCTGTGTTGTGTGTCGGTTTATTTACGATCTTCAGCGCGGGTTTATGCTGGCTTATGAGTACTTTGCCATCTAGACAATCATGCATTTGGCGGCTGATTTTTTCTTTTACTCCCCCTTCTGTTTTTCTTCCTTTGTATGAGAGCGTCTCGTTTGTTTTCCCTGGTGTTTCTGATCGGCCTAGCGGGCACGAATGGCACTCGCGGCCAGAGCGGCGCCAGTCGTGAGGCTGCGCTGACCGGGCCGGTGGTTCCTGCCGTGAGCAAGGAACTGACCACGGAAAGTCGCATCCTCTACGGACAGGCGATTGGCGAGGGGCGGGAAGTGCTCTTCAAGCTGGAGCGCGCGCCGTATTGGCAGAGGCTCTCGCTGGCGGAGGGCACATGGCTGCCGCTGCCGCCGGGGGACCTCAGCGGCTGCCATGTGGCGGGGAACAAGGACGCGCTCTTTGTGCTGAATCCCGGCCTGCGCGAGATCCGGCGCTACAATGCCGCGACGCTGACGCTGGAAAAGACAGCACGGCTGCCAGACAATAGCATGACCTACCACGGCATCACAGCGGGCTGCCTCACGGATGATGCGCCCCTGGCGGTGATGTCTGGCCTCGGCGCGGTCCCCTGCGATCCGAAGGAGCTGACGGTGGATGTTTACCCCGTTCAGCACGGGTACTTCCCCAGCCCGTTGGAGGATGCGTTTGACTACCAGGCCTCGGGAGATGGCACGCTGGTGTACTGCCGCCCCAGCGGGCCACCTGGGCGGAGCCGCAGCCCAACCACACTGCGCTATGAGTATCATGGTCCCCTGAGGGGATTTGATCGGAAGCACGCCAGTGAAAATGACCAGTCGCCCACGGTGTCTGCCTCCTGCTTTTTTTCCTGGGGCGAAGGCATCCTCTACCCAGGCTCGGCGAAGCGGCCGCACAAGAATCTGGTCAACCATTTTGGCAACATCAGCGTCACCGCGCTGGCCAGCAGCCCGAATCTCTGTGTGATCACGCTCGGAGACGCCCGCGCCACGCCAGCCGTGCCCGCTCAGTGCACCTTTTACTCCTACTACTCCCAGGCGCCGTGGGCCACGATTGAGGTGCCCGAGGTACGCGATGTGACTGACAGGGACGGGCCCAAATATGCCGGTCGTCTGTGGCTGGACCCTGCCAGCCTCACCCTGGCCGTGTGGCACCGTGATCAAACACTGACGCTGCACACGCTGGACAAGGCCGCAGTGCCGCAGCCGCAGACGCCCGTGCTGCTGAACTACCCGGACTGCTACGTGCAGCGCGGCGCGGCCTTCCACTTCAAGCCGCAGGTGCTGGGTGGGGCGGCGGCGCAGGTCTCCGCCACGGACACTCCGCCGGATTTCACCGTGGGGGCGGACGGCAGCATGGACTGGCAGGCTCCCCAGATGGCGGCGCAGAAGGAGGTGGCGCTGCGTGTGAAGCTGGCCGGTGGGGAGAGCCCGTGTGAATTTAACCTGGCGCTGCAGCTCAGCGGAGAGCAGCCGGTGGTGGCTGTGTCTGCCACCGTGGTGGAGGCGATAGACTTGAAAAACAAGACCAAGGTGCCCTCTGCCAAAAAAGGCGGCTCCGCGCAGGCGGTGTCGGAGGAGGATGAAATCAAAAATGCGGAGGATGCCTTTGCCAGTGCCATCAAGATCGGCTTTGCGGTGCCGCTGAAGTCGCGCCTCTACCGGAGCGACACCCCCATCGAAACCGTGCTGCCCGGGCTGGACGACTACCTCGCGCTGAAGATGAAGGACAAATCGCTGGCGCTCTTTTCCGTGCGCGAATGGAAGGTGGCGGGCAGGTTCATGCTAGGAGATACCAGCCTCGCCTTCATGGGCGGAGACGCCGTGTATTTATACGACAGCCTCACGCGGCTGCTCACACGCCATGCACTGCCCGGCTTTGCGCTCACGCACCGCTATCAGCTCCCAGACAGCGCCCGGCTCGTGGGGCTGGCCGTGGGCGAGACCGCCGCCGGCCCGCTGACGCTGGCGCTGCAAGAGGCGAATCGCGGCAGCTTGCTCGTGCTGGACAAGCAGACGCTCACCGCCACAAAATGGGCCCCCCACATGCCAGCGGGCCCTCTTGTGACGACTCAGCTCCTCGCGGAAATGCTGAGAAAAACGACCCCCGTACAGATACCCGCCTCCAGTGACGGACGGCTGGTGCTCCTGCCCGGCGGCGTGCTGATGATCTCCGCGGCGCTGACCATGGACTTCAGCAATGCAAGCCGTGCTCAGTCGTGGTCTGGCATCCAGCTGTTGAATGAGCGCAGCACCGCGCCCAAGATCGACGGGCTGTTCAGCGCGGGCCGTGGCTTCTCCCTCGGCTATTCTTATAGCAACGTACCGATGGATGACAAAGGCAACGTCCTGAGCCACTGCGGCAGCTACTACACCAGCTCCAAGACCGTGGACCACGGCACGAAGATCAACTTCTTCGCCACGGACGACGCCCGCCTGCTGCTGAGGCTGGACTGCGTGGAACTGCTGGACTTCCCGGACGCCCAGGTAGAGGGCAGTGACAGGCACCGGCAGGTGGTGCCCATGGGAGAGAAAAATCTGGTCACCGTGATCAGCCGCGGCGGCAGCACGCTGCAGGTGGTCGCGCTGGACATGGTTGCCGTCACCCGCGCCATCAACCCCGGCTCCGCGCACGTGACCTCGCACCCAAACCCGATCGTGCTGGAGGGTCGCACGCTGGACTACCAGCTCGCCGTGAACAACCCCGCTGGCGTGAGCGGCTACGAACTGCGCGACGCGATCCCCGGTGCCAGCATCAACAACCTCGGCCGCTTCACCTTCCGCGCGCCAGCGAAGCTCGAGAAACACATGCAGCTCAACATCGTCATCCAGATCCGCCTGAAAAGCGGCGTCACGGCACTGCACAAGTTTCCGATCTACGTACTGCCGCTGCCCGGAGCGATGGAGAAGACAAAGGCGCGCTGACTGCG
>NZ_JAQSEA010000194.1:10998-21720 GCF_029946185.1 Prosthecobacter sp. | reverse complement strand
TGGAGCGGTGGAGCGGTGGAGCGGTGGAGCGGTGGAGCGGTGGAGCGGTGGAGCGGTGGAGCGTCGGAGCAGTGGGACTCGTCCTCGTCCTCGATCCTACCGCGCCGCTGGGTCTGGAATGCGCAAAATTGAGACGAGTAAAAGGGGCGAGTAAAAGGAGAGCAGTGGACAAATACTTGCCAAATAACGCGACATGGATTCCACATTCCCTCAATCCTCATTCGCCATGCGAGCCCCCGCACTCCCCCCGCCGGTGCATCTCCAGCACCCGCAGCCGCACATCATCCGCGATGTCATCCGGCGTCGCGTAGGGCAGGGGGCCTGAGTCCGAGCTGCGCTGCTCCAGGCTCAGGTCATAGAGCTTCGCGATCTGATCCAGCGCCTTCAGCCGCACGGAGAGCATGGGCGGCGTCGCAGCAGCAGGCGGGTCCGCATCCTCGTCATCGTCCGCATTCGCCATCACATCCGGAAACGTCGCCTCCACCGTCTGCCACAGCGCCGCGCTGATGTGCTCGCGGATCGTTGCGAAATCCGACTCCGACTGCGGCCCCTGCGCCGCGCGTGCCGCACGGCTTTGCCCCCACACCTCACGCACCGCCTCCACGCCCAGGCCCAGCACCTGCGCCACCGCCAGCAGCGGCAGCCCCTGGCGCACATGCAGCTCGAAGACAATCTGCGGCAGCGTCAGCCCCAGCGCGCGCGCCCGTGCCAGCCACAGGCGCAAGCCCGCCGCCACACACACCGCCCCCCCCTTGGCGCAGGGCGCAGCGCCCACGCCCGCGACGCCATCACACGCAGCGCCAGCCCCAGTCGTGGTGACTGCGCTGCCATCCGCCAAAGCATCAGCGCCCTCTCCACAGGTCGCATCTGGCCTATAGGTCCTGTCCGTTAGCCCCGCCGCACCCAGCGCACCGCCCGCCATCCCCGGCACCGCCTCCACGATCTGCGGCCCCGCCGCGCGCCGCCGTTTCCCGCCGCTGCCGGTGCGGGGTTTTGCAGAAGAAGAAAGAGTCATGGTCTGGAACGTGGATGAGTGGTAGGAACTGGTAGCCAGAGGCGCATGCCACGGCATACCATAACCGATTGGGTCCCACTTTTGTCATTTCAACCGATTTGTTAAAAAACTCGCAAACGCTGCGCCGTCAGGGCAGGCGGGGGGCGGGCCACCCATGTCCTGACCGCCCCCTGCTCCCGCCAATTTTCAATTCTCAGTTTTCAGTTCCCAGTTTACAATCTCCCACACCCGCCAGCCACGCTCAGCGCACTCACTCCCCAAGTCGCGCCTTACACGCCACATCCCTAGCACCACCACCACCGCACCGCATGAAAAAGCCGACCTCACGCTCGACCCTCCTCTTCATCCTGCTCGTCACCCTCGTCCCTGCCGCGCTCGTTTACCTGGCCGCCAAAGTCCACGCCGAACGCCAGTTGCAACAGCATGAAGAGCGCATCAGCCAGGAAGGCAAGGTCGCCATCGCCCACGTTGTGAAGTTGAACGAGCTGCGCCTCACCATGCCCGGCAAGACCCCGCAAGAAATCACCGCCCTCGTCTTTCCGCCGCTGCCGCCCGGCTACACCCTGCGTCCCGTCACCGCCGCCGATCGCGCAGCACACCCCGCGCTCAAAGACTCCGACTACCTCGTGCAGCAAAACGTCCCGCCCCACCTCGTCATCCCCAGCGCCGCACCGCCTCTGCACCTCGATCTCCCTTCCTCCGCCGCTGAAACTCCACCCGCCGCACAGCCCGTGAAGTGAAGCCCCTCACTCCCGCACCGCAAACACCGCAAACATCCGCCGCCAAGCATCGGGATGCACATCCTGACTCAAGTCTGTCCCGAGAGTCGCGCAGCGGCACACCTGCGTGAAGACTTCAGCTAGTTATTTGGCAGAGCCTTCCATCTCACGCCGAGCGTACCTCTGCCCAAGCCTGCGCCGCACAAGGTAAGAAACCAGCGCCAGCACAAGCGCCAGCAAAAATCCGCTGACCGTCCCCAGTGCCCTCGCCCATGCGATGTCATGATCGAACGTGTAGCTCCGAGTCGTCAGCCAGCGGGAGGTGATGCGCTGGCCATCCAGCAGCCCCGGGCACGCCTGATAGATGATCAAGCTCCGGCCAATGTTTCCCCCATGAAACATCAGCGACATCCACACCATCATGACCGCGTAGCTCGGCCACCGCCGCCACGCCACCACCGCCACCAGCACGCACAGCAGCAAGGCCCCCGCGCTGCCGATCCCCTCCGCAAAATCACGTGTGATGAAATACCACGGCGGCTCATCGGCCGGACTGCCCCCGTGCAGCGCAAACCGCTGCATCACCGGCTCTTGCAACGCATGCGCCAGGTACTGCGACCCGAGCACCACCATGAAAAAAAGAAACATCCCCAGGCTCTCAAACTGCTGCACGGTTGAATGACGGGGCGCTGCGGGGCTTGGCGGAATCATGGGAGGGCTTCAGTGAGCGGAGGTCTTGAGTCGAGTGAACATCCCGCATGGAATGCGCGGCGTGCGAAGCACAGCCCAGCCCCCACCCATGCCATGCGCCGCCCCGTCTGCATTCGTTTTTATACACACGCCGCACCCACCGCAAAATCGTGCGCCGCACCCTGTGAGCAAGATGCCTGGCACGAATGGCACTTGGTTAAGCAGTCGTTCGAATGCGGCATGGCTTCATCAGTCAGCCTCAACCCCAACGGGGTTGCGTCTTACAGCCCAGGGCCGCCGAGCCTCAGCGAGGTGCCCCTGGGTCATCGAGCACCCGATCGGGAAGCCAACCCAGCGCCTTCGCCACACATCGTGCACACCAGCAGCGTTTGTAAGGCCTTTCGCCGCGCGCGTGCCGTGCTCACGCAGCGCGCTTAATGAGCCACGATCAACGCCCTTAACCGAGTACCATTCATGCCTGGCTGCTTTTTTCGGATTTCAAGTTGGTTGAATTTCCCCCGGACGATCATCGCGCTCGCCAGCTCTCCCCGTATCTCCAGCTCAGGCTTGGGGACAAATGCCTGGCATCTTTTTTCGGACTCAGCGCCAGATGCCTGGCACTTTTCCCCGGGGCCTAGGCTGTCTGGAGAGAGCGGCTCAGTTCCGCGTCAGCCACAAGTGACGCAGTTCGATGAGTGGCGCATGCTTGCCGTTCTCAACATAGCAGAAAGTCCGGCCATGCTTTGTGGAATGCACACGCTCGGCAAAAGCCGTGGCAGTTGATTTACCGCATGGCTTCGGAACCTGCAGCACCTCAAATTCTTTGCCACGGCCACCGATGATTGCGAGGGTTTTGACCAGCTTAGGGACAATCGTGTAGCCTGGGCTGGCATATCCCACCATCAAGGCGCTCGTCATCGCCCAGGCATACTCACCTCGGATGAAGCGGGCGATGCCCTTGGCTCCGTAATGCACGCCCACAGTGTGATCAGCATCCACAGGCTTGCACTCGATGAAGAGCCAGTCCTGGGTGCGGAGTGAAACATCACTTCGACCCTTTATCGCTACAATGAGGTCAGGCATTAAATCTGGCTTCGTTCCATCATAGTTCGGAAATTTGGACTCCCGAGTGCCTACCGTGAATCGGTCCTCGTCAAAACCATCAACCAATCCACGGTCGAACACTTCATCATAAAACACCTTGTAAAGTTCGAGCGTGATTTTGTCTTCGTTGGCAGTTTTGATGTCAAAATTTGCCAAGGTGCGCCCCTTGAGCCGCTGCCAGGCCACACGCAGCGCCTCCTCGACAATCAGATATATCGCGAGCGGGATGGGCTTGTGGGGCAGTTCAGCCGTCTCATCGCGATAGAATCCGTAGGCCATGATTCAGTCCTCAAAAACACTCAGGTGGTTGCGCATGATCTCACCACCCAGCAGCCGTGCCCGGCTCGGCGTCCAGTAGCGGTACTGACGCAGGATGCCGATGACCAGACCGCCCTCCACCTCATGTATGATGCGGGTGGTCCCTGTTTCATCGGCCAGCTTGCGCAGTTCACCCAGAAAGAGTTCATCGGGTTCAGGCATCGGCGCTCCCTTGGCGGTCAAGGTGAAGAAGACAAAGGAATGCTCCACCTTCTCCGAAGGCTTCCAGACCGCGATTTCAGGCAGCTTGCCCAGCACCTTAAACAGCGGCCGCACATGCGACTCGACCCGGCGAAGGAACGCCTTCCTCTCGGCAGCGGTCGGCATCTCGCTGGCGCGCTCGCCAACCCTGTCATAGGGGTCACAAGTCCTCAGAGTATCCGCGATCACTTCGATATCCGATGGGCTCAGTCCATAGAGCTTGCCAAAGAAGGTGTCGATGTCAGGAAAGACGGTGGCGTCTTCGTTAATGAGCCGTTTCGAGAGCGCCTTTACTTCGTTGCGCTGCGGATCATCAAGCTTTTCAAAGGGGAAGAACGGGCACTTGTCCAAGTCGGCTTTATCAATAGTTGGTCGTTCAAAGCCGAATTTACCACTGGTTAGCAGCGCATAGTAAGGCCAGAGTTTGCTATGAACAAAAAGCTGGAGGTAGCGCACCAGCAATGGGCCGCTTGGATGGCTTGATGCAGAGTAGCCGTGAAAACTCTCGTTGTACGCCAAGTCCGAGTCGCACACCAGCGCCCAACCCAATTCGCGATCAGGTCCCGGTGATTCTTTGATTAGAGCAAGCGGACCTCGATAGACCATCAATGGGTCTGGCTTCTTGTCCCGAATCCTCGTTCTAAAGAGGGTTGGCCACTTGAACAAGTCTAGTTCTGAGACAGCCACTTTGAAACGAAATGCGTCTGTGGAGTTGAGATCAGGAAGCTTATGAAGCTTGGTGGCATCCTTCTGTTCTTCCTGCTCCTCCTTGATCTGATACCCATTGCAGCAGGCCAAGCCTAGCTCCTTCTTCCAATAGTCCCCAAGCGTCTTGCAATCCACCGCCTTGATCTTCCGCACCACCTCCACATCCAAAGCCGTCCCGATAGCCAGCGCCTTCCACAGCCAAGGTTCTTCCATCGTCTGCTCCACATCGACAAGCTGAGCCGACTTCGAGTCGATGCGCATCTCGCCAAGCGCGTTGGCCTTGAGATCGGTGTGCGGCGTGATGAAATGGATCCGGTGATGCGGCTTCGGGCGGCGGTTCCGGGCAAAGAGCAGCATGAACGACTGATCCATCTCAGGCCACACCTTGGAGTCGCGGAGATTCGAACCATTGATGATGCCACTGACCTCAAGCAGACTGAACAGGGCCTTGCGCGTCGCGACCGCCATCGGCCCTTGTTTGAACAGCGTGCGTGCAGGTAGCGCCATGGCGATGCGTCCATCGGCCTTGCACCACTGCATGGACCGCCAGATAAACGGCAGATCGGGCACGCTGTCAGGGTTCTGGTAGGTCGTGCCAATCTCAACATCCAGACTCGTTACGATCTCCCGGCTCACTTGATCAAGCTCCGCAGAAAGGTCGGAGTAGTCGGAGCCGATGTTCGTCCACGGCGGATTGCAGAGGACTAAATGGAAGCTCCTATCAAAGCGCTTGCCCACATGCTTGCCAATGCTGCCGATGACCGGGCCTTTTTCCTTGTCATCTTCCTTCCGCCAGTCAAAGAGCATGGCGCTGTGGCCTTTGCGCAAGGCTTTGAATTGCAGCTTCTCCGGTGGTGCCGGGTCGGGATCAAGCTCGATCGCCGTGAGGTACAGGCTCAGCGCGGAGAGCTTCAGCGCCGAGTCGCTGATGTCGAAGCCCACCAACTGGTTTTCCAGAATACTGCGGATGGCGTCTGTGTCGGGCCGTTGCCCCTTATGCTTCCACAGCTCCCGGTAGAGATGGCGGAACGCGATCACTAAAAAAATCGAGGCACCACACGCCGGATCCAGCACCCGTGCAGCATGTGCATTTGGCAGGCCGTCAAAGGCCTCACCCACCAGCGTCGCAGCGATATTTCGCGGCGTGTAGTGTACGCTCGTTTCCTTGGACTGCGCATGATCCCATTTCCAGGACAGCTTTTCATAGACCTGACTCAGCAGACCGATGGGGATATGCGCAAAATCAAGGTGCCCCCAGCTAAACTTAGCGCTGACGAAATTGAACCGCCCCTGATACGCCTCCCCAGCGGTAGCCTCCTCCCCCCTCAGCATCTGGGTCAGGTGATGAAACAACTTCTTCCCCGTGCTTGTTCCTTTCGCCTCGAAGAACTCCAAGTTCCCGTTGTCAGTCAATGCCAGGAAGTCACCATTAAAAGTCTTGTCCAGCCAGCGGCAGGTCGCCGCCGTATTGGCCGCATTGGCAAAGCAGTCGTCCAGGGCAGTCGCTTTGGGCGCTATCTTCTTTGTGTCCTCCTCCTCCTTGATGATGCCACGGTCTCGCAGAAACCTGAAAAACAGCACGCGCCCCACCAGCGAAATAATGTCCGCTCTCTCGATGTGGAGTCCTGCCAGTTTGGTTGCGACACCATCCACCAACGTGAAGATTTCTTTGAACAGATAATCCACCTCGCCGCCGGAGGGCATCTCCTCACACCGCCCTAGAGCCAGCCGCGAGAAAAAGGTGAGAGCCTCCGTGGTGCCAGCCGTGTAGAGCTTCCACTCCGCTGTTCTGTCTTTCAGACTGACCGGGATGACCTCAAGCGTGCCTGGCCGGATGATCGCCAGATACGCCCGGTCACCACGACACGCGAGAGAACGCCGCAGGTCTTGAAGCTGCTGCTCTTTCTCCTTCGGCACCGTCGCCAAGCGGCCCTCATTGACGAAGAAGAGCAAAGGGCGCTCCTGATTTTCCACCACGCCATCCGGTTTGATCAATCGCGCTGCCAGTGGCCCTTGCGGCTCGATCAAATCCAGATAATCGATCAACTCCGGCGTCGCCTTGTCACCAAACCAGCGCACACCCTTGCTGCGGCTATCAATGCCGTAGTTGGGGAGTTCAGCGGCTGTCTTGTTGACTCGGCGGAGGGCGGGCATGGGTACTGGGTGCATGGACAGGAGAGAGGGGGCTGTTATATTCAAGTCGCTTCCACTGAGCGGTTGCTTTTAGAGCGCGTCATGAGGTCAGGAAAAAGGCAGGAAAAACATGGGTAAATCCCCACTACCGATCCCAGAAATCCGGCACCTCGCCTGGTACCTCCACGCACCAGCTGCCGTCGCGCTTCAGGCGTGACGCGATGCGGCCATCCAGTTGCTTCTCGATCTCGCCTCGGTAGAGGTTGGCATCCAGCAGGGTCCATTTGCCGGAGCGGAGCTGGAGGAGTTCGGCGATGCGGTTGCGGGTGACGGCTCCGGCGCCTTTGTCCAGGGCGGCGCCGCTGCCGATGTCTTCGATGTAGATGACGTCGTACTTGGCGTAATCGCGGGCGGCGCGGAAGTCTTCCAGATCCACGGCGGGGATGAGGTGGGCCACTTGCGGGCCGCGATGGCCGGTCGTCGTGGGGATTTTCCAGTGACCGCGTGCGGCGGCGGACTGCAGGCAAGCGAGCGCTTGCTTCAGCACATGCGTCTTTCCCACACCGGAGGGACCCAGCAGCGACACCCACCGACGCGGCTGCTCTCTGCGGATCACCGCGCTGCAAAAAGCCTGCACCGCCGGCAGCACCTCGCGCAGGCCGGGGTGATAAACCTCAAACCGCCAGGGCCACGCCGCCACGTGCGGGTGCAGCCCTGCCACAGCCTCTTCAGGCGTCGCGGGCGGGAGCGTGGGCGCGGCCGCTGCGCGCAGGAGTTGGGCGGTTGTTTGCATGGGGGCGGGGGAGGTTTAAAGTGGAAGGTTTAAAGTTTAAAGTGGGGGCGGTGCGGGGGCTTTTTCGCCCTTTGACTCGAACTCGATCATTGCGTGTCGAAAGCATGCAGCGGGTGGGGTGCTGGATGCGGGTGTTGTGTGAATCGTCCTCGTCCTCGATCAAGTGGGATGCGCAGGCCGAAAGGGCCGCGAGCCACGAGCACCGAGCACCGAGCACCGAGCACCGAGCACCGAGCACCGAGCACCGAGCATCGAGCCGCTGGCAGTTGCTGGTATCAGTTTCACGCATACCTCCCTGGCGCATTCGCGCTGTCGCTTCTCGCAGGGGTGGGCCGGGAGTTGGCATGGGGTTTGGAGGGGTAAGAGTTCGTGGTTTGAAAATGCAGGCCCTGCCAGCGGGCGTGGATGGCGGCATCCACCTGCGCGGCCACAGCGGGCCAGCCGTGGGTGGTGGCGTGGCGTTCACACAGGCGCAGGGCGGCCTCGGCGGCATCCAGCGTCCAGGCCACGGCCTCCGAGGAAATGCGGGCCTCCGTGGCTCGGCGGGTGCGGTAGTCGCGATAGCGCGTCCACGACTCCGCAAACTCAGGCGGGGAGAGCAGCGGGGCGCTCACCGCATTGGCCCTCCTGGCCTGCTGCCGGTGCCAGTCACGCCAGTCCTCACGGCGTGGCTTCAGGTTTTGCGGCGGCGTGGCAGCCGCAGCCGAAGGTGCAACTTCGGAGAGTGAGTCAGTCCTCGGCGGCCTGCCGCCCGTACTTCCGGTTCCTTCCGATACCTTCCGGTTTATGTGAACCTCCTTCACAGGTGACGGTGAACCACGTTCACAGCTTTGCGCAGCAGGTTCACTTGAGCCCACATCAGGGCAGTGAAGCACGTTCACAGGGAGCAGTGAACCACGTTCACAGGAGGCGGCAGCAGGTTCACAGATGGCGCAGTCCAGGCTGTGAAGCACGTTCACAGGGGGCGGTGAAGCACGTTCACGAAGGGGGGCAGCACCTTCACAGATGGCAGGGTCCGACCTGTGAACGACGTTCATCGCTACCAGTGCGGCAGGTGCATCGCCAGCAGCGGTCGCTGCGCCCACCGACGCCACGGGTGAAGGTGACGGCGATGCCGAAGCGGGCAGCGCAGCAGGCAATCCAGCCGCCAGGCCCTGCGGGGTGATCTGGTAGCTCGTGCGCCAGCCATTGCGGCTGTCAAACTGCAGCACGCGCACGTCACGCAGCGCATGCAGCGCCGTGGCCACGGCACGGTTCGACAGCCCGGTGATCTGCATGATGTGCGCGTAGGAAGGATCGCAGCGGCCCGTTTCGCCATTGTGGCAGTCCGCCAGGCAGAACAGCACCAGCTTCTGCGTGGGCGTCACGCGCAGGCGTTTGATGTTTTCGATCATGCGCAGGCTCATGGAAAGGCGTCGGGTAGTGGAAAGTAGCAGTGCATGGTGTTTACTGGCATTAGGCTGCGGTCAGGAGACCGCAGCAGCGTGCGGGCAGCGCCCGCAGGAGCGCGGACTTTAGTCCGCAGCAGGTCGTCCGCGTGTGACGCGTGCGGATCGTCATTCAGTGAAGAAATCATCGTGAGTCTGGGTGGGTGGCGCTGTTCCTGAAGGTTTTTCCCTGAGCACGTATTGGCGACCCGGCATCGTGAAGCACACGGGGCAGTCCCGTTTTGCCAGGCGGCGTGTGCGCAGTCTGCGGCGAAGCCGCGAAGCGAACTCCGCGAGCCGTCACCCGCGTGGGCGTGAGGTGCCAAAACGCAGCGCGGTGCGCAGCCGGAATGGCAAACCGAGACATAGGCGCGGCAGGGCGGGCAGCACCCGGCGCGCTCCGGGCTTCCGGTTCTGCTTGCGCCTCGTTGCGGCCAGTCCTCTGGCGATGATTCAACGCAGTCTTCATGGCGGCTTGGGGCGTGGGTTGGACTGGTGGCGCAGCCGGGCGTTTTCCTTGCACACCTGGCTGTTTTCGCGATTGCGCTGGCTGAGTTCCTGCAGCCTGTCTTTGAGCGCCGCGCCCTCCAGGGAGCGGCAGCACTTGTGGCCGCGCAGCATGCCGCGCTTCAGCAGGGCGAAGTTCAGTTTTTGGACGGACTCGTCATGCCCCGGCACATCCCGCCACGTGATGCCCCGCCACTGCGGCCCCGGCGGCTGTGGCGCAGGGCCACCGGCCGCTGGAGGCACCGGCATGCGGCACCGGGCAGCAAGCGCCGCTGCGTGGCGCGCAGACATCCCACCATCGCCATCAGGTAATGGGTCACGAGTTTGCATCCTGCCCCCATTTGTGTGGCGAGCGGTATTGGCGGGTACGTGATCTTTCGAAGCCGCTGGTGTTTCAGCTTTTGCGGCACCTTCATGCCCCGTGTGCTGCGGATCGTAGATGAACAAATTGCCCGCCTGGTCAATCCGCAGCGTCAGGCCGCGGCGGACCAGGTCATGGAGCACGTCAGTGAAGGAGATCATGGGTGTGGGGAAGGGGAGACAATCAGATGGGGATATGGGGAGGGGATTCGTCCTCCTACTCGGACTCGTCCTCGATCCTGCCGCCTTGCGGAGCGCTTGCCCTGCATCGGCGTTCGTATCTTTAAAACATGGTATTAAAAACGAGAAGATACCATGGCAGGACAAACCTCAGGCCGCGCGGGCGCTGCGCAGATCCGCTGCGTCCATGCGGGCGATGACGCGGCGGGTGCTCTCGCTGATCTCCGCGCTGAAGCGCTCCTGCACATACGCCTCCGCCTCCTCCCACAGGCCGGCGGCCAGGTGCTCGCTCACCGACTGGCCGCGCACGAGGATGTCATTGAGGCAGTCCTCCGAGTGATCCAACTCCAATGGAAAATGGCCCGGCCACGCGGCCAGTTCGCCTGCCACATCGCCCTTGAACTTGGGATTGCGCACGGTGTCCAGCGCCGCATGCACCTTGTCCGTCTGCTCCTGCAGCGCGCAGGCCAGCCGGTGCAGCTCCGTCGCCAGCGGATTGCTGCCGTGACCGTCCGGTTTGATCTCGTGAATGAGAGTGTCGATGTCGTGTGTTTTCATGGGTTGTGT
>NZ_JAQSEA010000194.1:0-10898 GCF_029946185.1 Prosthecobacter sp. | reverse complement strand
TCAGTGTTCAGTGTTCAGTGTTCAGTGTTCAGTGTTCAGTGTTCAGTGTTCAGTGTTCAGTGAATCGTTCTCGAACCAGCAGCTCCACTTGCAGCATTTCGGTTGGAGCGATGATGGGGCGCGCAATGCGGAATCAACCTGCCACCAGCGCCGCTCATGGCAGCACGCGACGGAGTCGTCCCATGAGCATTCTCATTCGCCAGACAGGCGGGACGCCTTTCCTTCGGGGGGGCATTCATTCGTCATTGGGCAGTCGGGTTTCATCAGGTCCAGTCTCCTTGCCACGATCAATTGATAAGAATGCCAGTCAATGGTATTACGACGCAGAGCGTGGTATCCATCAGCCTGCCGGAGATGCCGCTCCCAGCCAGCCCAGCACGGCCGCCAGCAGCAGCACCAGCAGGCACAGCTCCGCCAGGGTGCGCAGAAAGTCCGGGTGCACGCAGCCACGGTGGCTCAGGCGGCGGCAGGCCACGCGGCGGTGGCCGTTGCGCCGCAGCCGCGTGATCTCCAGGTGGTTTTGGTACGCGTGCCAGCCCAGCGCCAGCAGTCCCGCGCCCAGCAGCACGATGATCAATGTGACGGCGTACATCATGCGTCGTGACGGGCTAAAAGATTGCGAATGCTGCGGCTGGCCGATCTGCGCCCCTCAGGTGCGATCTCGCGCTCACGCACCAGAAAGTCCGCCATGCTCCCCGCCGTGTGGCCGTGCTGCGCCATCGCCATGAAGAGCGGCAGCAGCGGGCGGAAGCGACCCGGACGCTGCGGCGGCAGCATCTCGGCCGACTTGTGCAGCAGGGTGGAAAGAGACTGCTTCATCGTGCAGCCCTCCCCGCAGCGTGGGCGCATGGCAGCGCAGAGTTCTCATGCAGGCAGGGGCCCGGTGCTGGCGCCGCGCCAGGGTGGCTGCGGCGGTGTGCGTCTGGTGTGTGTGTCTTCATCATCGTGGGTGTGTGGTTGGAAATCAGGGAGGCGCAGGGGCAGCCAGCGTCTGCGCCCGCGGAGCAGGCAGGGCGTGAGAGGCCAGTGGCTGGCGATGTCCCACGCGTGGCAGTCTCACCGACCACCCGCGGCCCACTCGCCGCCGCCACGTACCTACCAGCCACTGGCACATTCTCATAGACAGGCCGCGTCGGAGGCCCGCACGCCAGCAGCGCTGCCCCAGCTGCAAGAGGTTGCCTCCCCTCTGCGGCAGCCACCGGCGGCGGTTCTTCTGCCACCCGCGTCGCACCGGCCAGAGGCAGCGCCTCCAGAGCCCGCGCCACCGCACGCAGCACCGGCTTCGCTGCGGCAGGCGTGCCCGGCTTTGCCGCAGACTGCGCAGCCGCCACGGCATGCAGCGCTGGATTTGCCACCGCCTGCAGTGCCGGCTTGCTACCCGCCACAGGCGCAGTGCCGGGCGTGAAGTCTGGCACCTGCAGCTCCCCCTTCAGCGCGCGGTCAAAGAGGTGCCGGCATTGGCCCGCCAGCGTGCGATTGTGTGACAGCGCCAGGGCCACCAGCCTCTCGTACGTGTCATCGTTGATGTATGCTCCTGCTAGTTTCATTGCTGTTCCTTGCTGCGGGTGATAATCACCCTATTTTGCACAGGTGATAATCACCCGTCAAATAAAATATGTTGAATTAAACACTGCGTGGGTAACTCTCGGTGTTAATCACCCACGACACGTTTTTTCCCGATTTCCATAACCATGCCCAATCAAAGACAAAGCGGTACGAAGCTGGCCGGTGCCTACATCAGCGCCGAAAAGGATGAAGCCCTGGCCCAGCTCGCCGTGCAAAAAGGCTACCCCAGCAAGGCCGAATACATTCGCGCCCTGTATGAAGCCGCCCTTGCCGAGGCTGCTACACAAAGCCCCACGAAGGCCCGCAAGGCGGCAAAACCCAAAAGGCCGTGATCCGCAGCCGCGCGCGGCGCAGCGCCCGCCGCAGCCGCCACGCCCGCCCGCAGGACAGGCAGCAGCCCGCCCCCCCAGCATTCAGCCCCCAGTCACGCGACACGCGGCGCGCCCACGCGCCAAAGATCTCCCCGCGCCCCGCTGCCGGGTCCCACAGCACCCGCGCCCGCAGCCTGCCCGCCGAGGCCAGCCCATAGCCAGGGAGCGCCCCCGCCCCCGCCCGCGCCTGCGGCAGCAGCCAGTCCAGTGCACGCCACCCCCGGTCGGCACACAGCGCATGACAAAGGGAAAAAGCGGACAAAGTCTTCATAAAAAAAGGAGAGTGCAAAGCAAAATGCCGAGGTCAACGTATCGGGTATAGAACATCATTTGAAGCGAAAGACTAAGAAAGGTGCAAGAACATACCGCATAAAAATGCTTCTTTTAACAGCCTCAGGACACAACTTGCCCGCATCTCGGCTCAGCGGCATAGGCTCAGAGCCTATCGGGCACGAATAAGCATTCAGCGGCACGGTCAAAAAGAAAAAAACTGCAAGCGAGTCATCCAGAAAGCATGGCCGCTTGCGCGTAAAGCCTAAGCTTTCCACAATGCCGCGCACCACCTTCGCTACCCGAGCTACGCAGCACATGCACACCTTCGCTCCCCGAGCTACGCAGCACATGCCCTCCTTTGCTCCCCGAGCTACGCAGCACATGCCCTCCTTTGCTCCCCGAGCTACGCAGCACATGCCCTCCATTGCTTTGCATGCCATGGCGTCCATGCCCCCTCTCGCACCCCCAGCTTGCCGCTTCGCCAAAGCAACGAAGCCGAAGCCCAAGCCCAAGCCCAAGCCCAAGCCGAAGCCGAAGCCGAAGCCGAAGCCGAAGCCGAAGCCGAAGCCCAAGCCCAAGCCCAAGCCGGAGGACAAGCCGGAGGACAAGCCGGAGGACAAGCCCACCCTCACGTCCTTCGTAGCACGCAGGGCCAGGAAGGGAGCCCTGCCCGCGTCATCCATAGAAAAGCTGTTCATGTGAACAAAATAGCCACCAAAATTCCGTGACGCAACACCCTGCCTGTATTACAACCAATGTGAATAACACCTATGGCCGCCTCCCGAACCAAAACCTTCCGCCTCAGTCATTCCCTTGCCGATGCTCTTGAACTCAGAGCCAAAGAACTAGGCTATAAAAGCGCCACCGCCCTGGTGGAAGCCCTCGCCCGCTACGACTGCCTCTGCCGCAGCCGCCACGGCGTCACCAAGAACTGGGCCGCCCTAAATCCCATCCAGCAAGACGACCTCGACGCCCGCCTCCTCGCCCGCGTCCTCAAACAACAAGGCATGACCGCCACGGAAGCCGCGAAGATTGATTGGAAGATGCTGTAGCGACTATGCCGAGAGTTGACGGCTTTTCCTCGGTAGCACTAGGCGCGAAGGAGGATGGTTTGTTGCCGCCATCAAATAGCCATCAAATAAGACTTCAGGGGTGAGTTTGCTGGAAAATCAAGGGGGCCAGCGTCATTGGCGGGTCCGTGCGGACAGCGAATGGCTCCTTGGATCAAATAACGATCAAATAAGATTTGAGGGCGGGCTCATGCCCAGTGGGGTTGGTATTTGGCGTATTTCTTGCCCTGATTGGGGTCAAAGGGCTTGACCAGACCATCCTCCATGGCATCGCGGATGATGCGTGAGGCTATGGAGATGTTTTGTTCTTCGATCCCAAACCGCTGGCGCAGACTGGAATTGGTCATCATGTCCCGCTCCACATAACGCAGGCAGGCGTGGAGGTAGCAGGCCCTGGAGCGGTCTGCGCGATCCATTGCCGTCAGGGGGCGGTGCGAAAAGAGCACCACCCGCGTGGAGTCCACCGCCGTTTCGATGAGTGGCACGGGCAGTTGGTAAAGCTCCGTTTGAGCAACCACCTTGTCCACCCCGCTGCCCCGTTCTTCGCACACGCCGACCCGCCGCATGAAGGATGCCAGCAGTTCGTTGCGCGAGCGCGGTGGCGTATCGAGAAAGCGCTCCGTTCGGATGAGCGGGAGCCCCGGATTGGTCACTTCCATTCGGTCTGCGAAAATTTCGATCATAGGGCCGGCCCCGGTCACCGCAAAGTCCTGATGAATGAGCGCGTTCGCAGCCAGCTCGCGGATGGCCAGCTCAGGATACATCGGCACCTCCTTGCGCAGCGCCTTGCCGATGACTTCATTGCGCGGCACCAGCGTGTTGATGAACTCGATCAGCCCTGTGAAACCTGAGGCATAACCCTTTTTGCCCACTTGCTCGCGCACCGTCTTCAGCCGGTTCTTGCCTTCGTAGACGATGACCCGGACTGCTTTGCGGGAAAGTGTGCGGAAGGAGTCGAGATTCCTTGCGAACAAAATGCCGCCCAGAGCCGTGATGTTCCAGTCGCCAGCACCATCCGCGACGATCATGCGGTCCGTCGCTAGTCGATCTAAAATCTTGTCACGATCTGTCGGCAACGGCAACGCGAGGAGTTCAAAATACGCTGGGTAATCCAGCATCGACAGCACGGTGCCGGCATCCGCATTCTCCTCCACCAGGGTTTCCTCAAAGGGCGTGGTCTCAAACACCCGCCACAGCTCCTTCTCGATCTGCGGGTTGTCTTTGAGCTTCTGCCGATGCGAACCCACACGAATGTATTCCACCCCATTAAACTGCACGGGCCTGCCGGGTGCACGTGGGATCTCCAGCAGCACCACTGGCTGCCCCTCATGCTGCAGTTCATGAAATTGGAAATGCAACCTGGGTGAAATGGCCCGGTTGAGCCACGGCTCGAGATCCTCGTTGCCTTTCGCCTTTGCTTTCGCTGGGGAAAAGGTTGTTCCCACCACCTTGTGGGTACCATCCTCGACACCCCAGATGAGGTAGCCGGCCGCTTTGTCGTGCAGCGCCGCCATATTGCTCAGCGCGGAAATGTACTCCCCAATGTATTCGGCCGCCCCTGTGTTCTGCTTGAGTTCCAGTCACGGCGTTTCCGTCGGCTGCTTGCGCAGCTCCGCCACCAGTCAGCTCAGGCAGGCATCCGCCGGGAGATTTTTATCGCCCCATCTTGCCGTCTGTGCCCGCCATCGCAAGCGCGGCAAACACAGAAGACCATGTCTTGCGCAGGAACTCTCGGAAGGAGGCGGAACGTATGGATCGATTCAAAAAAAGAGGCCATGCCTGCCTGGCATTTGCGACGCCAGGCCGATCAGCCAGCCGTTAAAATTTTTCACCTCCGCCACCAGGTTGCCCCCCAGGCCAAAGCGGTTCTCGTCCGCGTCGGGCTTGTTGCCATGCCGCCGCCGCGTGCCACCCACGCGCGCAGCACGCCCTCCCTGAAGTCCGGCGGCTCTGCCGGTACATCCTTCGCCACCTCGGCCACTGCCGTCGCCGCCGCCGTCAGTCCCAGCAGCAGGCCGCAGCCGGCGCTGCGCAGCGCCCGTCACCACTTGCTGCGGGATTCAGGGCGGTGTTCAAAGCGGGCGGGGCAGGCGGGCATGGCATTCATGGTATGAAATATGAGAAGTGCAGGGCGGGGGATGGAAAAAAGCCCCTCAGGCCCCTCAGGCCCCTCAGGCCGCGCCGCGCCATGCCGCATGTGCACGGGCACCCTCAGGCCTCCGGGTGCTCTCAGGCAAGCTCAGTGCGCTAGATGCCGAAGCGCTTGCGCAGCGCGTTGGTGCGGTTGAGCCAGCCATTGAGAAAAGTCTTGTACTTATCCTGCGCGCCCAGCCGCCGGTAGTATTTCTCCTGCAGGCCCACAAAGACACTGGGGTTCCCGTTGGCGATCACATGAAAGCTCCGCGCGCGGCCCGCGCCCATGTTTACCGCACAGTTGAAAAACACCTCCGCGTAGGGCGGCGTGGCCAGCCCCGGGCAGCCATCGTGCTTCCACTCCTCCCAGTAGATCGCCAGGGCCACATCCTTCGTGAGGCCTTTGATGTTCACGTTCGGATGGCTGCGCTGGTCGATGCCAAACTTCGTCGCACCACCGGGATCATTCTTGTCATTTTCATACGTCTCGCCCTCCCACTCAAAGATAAACGGCATGAAATTTCGGAACGCCTCGCTGGCCTCGGCCGGCGGCGTGGCATTTAGCGTTTCCTTAGCTGAGGCCTCGCGCGTCTGCTTGCGTGGCGGCAGCGGCGGTGCGGTGCGCAGGAGGAGGATATCCGTCCTTTTCACCTCATCGCCCTGGCCCAAACCGATGAAAGCCTCCCCGTAAAAAAGAGCTTCGTCATTCTGCAGCAGCTCCGTGGCAAAGGTGAGGAAGGCCTCCCGCGCCGCCGCCTTCCCCTGCGCCGTGGCAGCCGCTTCGATGTCGCTTCTGAGCGCCCCTGCAGGCACCTCCTTCGTGACAAGCCGTAGCAGCTTTTTCGCTTTGAGATTTGTGATCGTCACCACGCGGTTGAGCTTGTCCGCGCCCAGTTCAGCTCCCACCAAGCCGAACACTTGGTGGTTGTCCAGCAGCTCGCAGTCATTCAGAACGTCGTTGAGTTGATCCACCGTCTCGACGGGATTGATTGGGGCGATGTTAGGCATAAAAGAGTAGGGTTAGACTGAGGGTGGAGTGACGAGTGAAATGAACCGCCCCGCGGTGTGTGGGAGATGGGGAGGTGGAGCAGGCCATCACATGCCCGGAATCGTCGTCGTAGCCGCAGGCGTGGCAGGCGGCGCAGCCGGAAGTGCGCCAGGCGTCTTGACTGGCGGCGGCGCATACATCTTGACGCTGTCCACCAAGGCCCGTTGCTCGGTGGGCTTCGCCTCCTTTTCATAGAATTCCTGGATGTCCTCGCCCCGCATCGTGGGCTTGCCGGCCAGAGGGTCACCAGCGGCCCTGATTTTGCCAGTCAGCCCGGCACTCTTGACCACGGCATTCCACCGTTCGTTCGTTTTTTTGAGCTTGTCCGCATCAGACAGACCTTCGATTTCTTTCTCCAGCAAATCATCCACATTGGCAATGGTGGTGGTGAATTCTCGGGAGCTGAGCAGCCGCGAATTGCTCTCTTCCAGTTGTTTTTTCAGATTAGTCATCTGCTCCGCCGTCATCGTCTCTGACTTAATGAATTTGAGCTGCGCCGCCATCAGCCGCGCCTCCGCCCCCGTGCGCCCGGGCTCTGCGTTTGTCAGCGAAGGCGCCGGGATGTTGTTGACCGCCTGATCCACCCGATCCGCGTCCTTGTGCACAAACGCCCCCTCAGGCGTGATCGGCTCGCTCGCCTGCTCCAGATCCGAAGGGGAGGGTAGGCGGCCCGACAGCAGCATTTCCACGATCTGGATGTTCGCCATCGTCACGTTCGCAAGCGTCCAGCCGTTGGGAGACAGCCTGTCCGAATTCGTCGCATTCAGGTTGTAGGCCCGGAAATCCTTCATGGACAGGCGGATCCGGTGGGACGCCTCCAGGTAGGCCATGGCGCGCGCCTTTGAGTCAAAGATCTTCCGCAGTTCCAGAATGCCCAGCCCCGTCAGGCCCATCACCCCCAGGCTGTGCTTGCTGATCGTCCACGTCTGCGAGGCCGCCGTAAAAGCCGCCAGCCCCGCCAGCGCCGTGTCTGACGTTTCCCGCGTGTAGCGCCCGCCCGTCGCACGCGCCTGGAAGATCGAGGCCACACTGTTCGCATAGTTAAACGCCAGCGCGTCGGAGAGCTCCGCATCCTGTGTCGCATTTTGGTATTCGTTCTGTTTTTTGCGCTCGTGCTGCGCATACGAAACAAACGTGCCCGGCAGCGTGCATGCGCCGAGAAAGAGACAGCCCAGCAGCGCCAGGGAAGGGAATCGGAGAGAGTGCATCATGGAAGCAGGAGAGTGAGGCAAGGTTCTGGCCGGTGGCAGCCTGCGTGCGGGGAGAAACACCGCACTGCAAGCCCCGCGCGACTGCGAGACAGGCATTTGTTTTTACCGACGCGTAGTTTTAGTGGGATGTTTTTTTATATGCAAGCCCCATCTAGGAAAAAAACAAAATAGAATGAGTTTTTAATTCCAATGTATCTAAATAGAGAGCTTATTTATAAAGCGGGCGCTGCGAGATCTCTGGGCCCAAGAAGCCCGCAGAGCCATTCTGAAGCTGCCCAGCGTCATCATTCCCGGAGAGTCCAACTCCCTGCTCAATCCCGCGCATCCCGACTTCAAAAAAAATCGTCGTCGGAAGTCCCCAGCCCTTCTTGTTTGATCCACGCCTGCTTTGAAGCTCAGCGCGCGGCGATGATCCCCCCCTGTAGTCCAGCGGCACCGCAACTAGCGCAGGGAAAGCAGTCCTCAATACGTGAACAGCAGCATCGCCCGTTCAGGTTTGGGCTTTTGAGTCATGCCCATACAACAGCCCACCTTAAGGCGTGCGGATGGCATGCTTGCGCAGAAACTTGTAAAAGGAATTCAAATTCTTGTCGGATTCAAAGTCCTTCCCGCTCTCCGCCGCGCCTGCGCGAGCCAGCGCGTCCCGCAGGGGCTCCTTCTCCATGAGTGCGCGTAGCCGGGCCAGCAGATCAGGCGATGAGTCCCAGACCGCATGCGCGCTATAGGTGTATTTAAGAATAGCGAACAAGTGGACGCGGTGGCTGCGCACGATAGCGGCGTAGTCCGCCGGTCCGGTGCGGGCGGTATCCAGCTCATCGATGATCTCAGCGTCTGAATTCTCCAACTCCCCGAGCAGCAGGCCAAAGGTGGTCTTGTTGTAGGGCATGCGCAGTGCCGCCCCCATCGTCCATTGGGTTCGGTGCAGCCTGCGGTCTTCCTTATAACCGGGACTGCCGGGCGGGTGAGTACGGAGTTCCTTCTTGAGTCCGGCAAGCATCTCCGGCAGGGTGTCGGGCAGATCGGCATAGTTATGGTTCAGCATGCGGAACCAGCTCACACCCGCTGCCAGAAATTTATCATCGTAAACGTCGTTATGATTGAGGGAGATGGAGCCCGGAGATTTGATGTTCCAAAAGCCCGGCGTGCGAACGCCATCCGGCCTGGGAACGATGCGGTATTTGGTGAGGCGGTGATCCTTGTTGGGAACCCAGAAAGCGGGATCCAGCGTGGGTGCCAAAGAAAGCTTAAATTGCAACGCCTTGAGATCGCAGTCGGAAACTGGTCTTTGCGGTTGTTGCTCGACCGTCTTTTGGACATCATGGCTTCGTGTAGAACGATCAAAACCCATGGAGTTGACGAACAGTTCATGCCGAACGTAGCTGAGCGTTGCGAAGGGATGGAGCAGGTAATTGTTAAGCGGCTGGAGGAACATGTTTGCCAGATCCTTGGAGCTTGTGACCGCCAGAATCCGCGGCGCCAGCAGACGGGTGTTTTCCGGCTGGCAGTTGACAATTTCGGACTTGTTGACCCTGTCCATTTGCTCTTTTGAGACAAAGGAAAGCTCCGCGCTGTTTGCCAGCAAAAATAGATGTGGAAGGCGCTGCTCTTTGCCAGGCTTGGTTTTTTCGATCATCAATGTCGCGGACTTTTCTAGCAGCACTCCACCCAGCGAGTGTCCTGCAAAGATCACATTGGAGCCCTGTTGTTTGCCAGCCTCCGCTACGTCACCTAGGAAATTCTGCAGGTAAGGACTCTCTCCAATCTTTCGGGCCACTCTCCGCCGTCCAGTAAGGGTGCCCCACTTGAGGAGACCGTCGAGACTTTCTCCCCGCCATGCAACGTAGATGGCCAGCACCCTGCCCATCTTTGCCTCGACCATACGATGAACCAAGCCATCCAAGTCGTTCATGTCCTTTTTCTTGGCCTCTCCGCAATCGGGCGAACTGTCATTATGCCAGCCATGGATGTAGAGGAGCACCGTTTTGGGATTGAACTCCTTGATCTGCTCCACGGCGGTGATCAGTTGTTGCGACACCTTGGGTTGTCCGTCCTGGGCAAACTCGGCCACGAAGAAGCGGTTTGTATTTTGGTCACGGGAAAGTTCCGAGTCAAAGCGTCTTGCCACCCTCCACGCGTTCTCGTGCTTAGGCGTGGTGATGGAGCCGTCAAAGTAGGCCTTCTCTGGACGGATACGAAACGTACAGGACGACAGCAGGCTGCACCCAAGAAGGGCTCCCAAGCTCAGACAAAAAGAGCCGCAGAAAAATTGCAGCACCAAGGAGGGCTTTGGAGGGCAGGGGAAAGGAAATACTGAGCGCTTATACATTATTTTTGATTTTGGGTCCTGGATTGTTGGATGAGTTATTCCACGACTGATTGTTTTTTTAGATAAGTATCTAATATTATTTCAGTGTTTTGAGTGGCCGACTCAGATTAGATTTGATGTGCTTTCAGGCAAAAAAAGATTCAATATATTATAAGTGAAGCGTTTGAATAGATGATTGTGTTAGTAATACGAAAATTACTAGTAATAGACCGTCATCAAAGCGGCGAATGAATCCGAAGGCAAGGACAAATGGGCAGGCGGATGAGATCCTTTTCCGGCAGTAGTAACATCCGCGCGTTTGAAAATGTGTGACTGGAAAGCCCCTTCAGATTTCCAAGGAGGGAAGAAACGCATCACTCCCAGTTAAGGGAAGCGACCCTCAAAGCGGATCGGATCGCCGAAAATGAAGCGCTCAGGAAAGCGGAGCTTCGATAAGAAAAAGACCCGCAAGAATTTCTGAAGATGCCCGTTTGCATGCCTGCGTTTTCCACCTAGTACACCGTCATGAAACAACCTGCCCGCCTCCTCCTCGCTCTTCTCACCCCGTTGCTCCTCCTCAGCGTCACCGAAGCCCGCGCGCAAAAGGCCGGCGCAGGTGGCGTGCGCGAGTTCAAGGACATGCTCAAAGATTTTCCTTCCAAAGACCTGCTGAAGCTCTCCGGCGGCAAGAAGGAAGAAGTCGCCATGGAAATGTCCAAGCAGCTCACCCTTAAAGAGCACGGCAAAGACGGCACCTACCGCGGCAAGATCGGCAGCATTGAAGTCTGGCCCTTCCCGGAGCGCGGCATCACCGGCTGGCGCATCGCCCTGCAGGACACCTTCAAGCGCGGTGGCGACACCATCCTCGTCTGGGCCTGGGTCCACATCCACACCGACCCCGACGGCGTCATGCCCAAGCTC
>NZ_JAQSEA010000193.1 GCF_029946185.1 Prosthecobacter sp. | reverse complement strand
GGCGCTGGAGTGCATGATCACCGAACTCAAAGATGGCCGCCTCTGGCTGCTCACCCGCACCGGCGGCGGCTTCCTATGGGAAAGCCATTCGTCAGACAAAGGCCGCACCTGGACCGAGGCCAAAGCCAGCACCATCCCAAATCCCGGCTCCCGCTTCTTCATCCGCCGCCTCGCCTCTGGCAATCTGCTGCTCGTCAACCATCACGGCTTCACCGGACGCACCCGCAGCCACCTCACGGCCCAGCTCTCCACCGACGATGGTAAGACCTGGAACGACGGCATCCTGCTCGATGACCGCACCAGCGTCTCCTACCCCGATGGCGTACAGGATCGCGATGGCCTCATCTGGATCACCTATGATCGCGACCGCCAGGGCGATGGCGAAATCCTCCTCGCACAGTTCCGCGAGGAAGACGTCGCCGCTGGCAAGAACACCTCTGGTGCGGTCACTTTGAAGCAGGTCATCAGCAAGCTCGAAAAGCCTCAGATCGTGCCCGCCAAGTGGGACCCCGCTCTCGCTGGCGACACTGTCATGCAGCGCCTCGTCAACACCTCCGCACCTCACGTAAAAGGTGCCCATGATGCCGAGTTCGTCTGTGTCGGCGAACGCGCCTACATCGTTACCGAAGCAAACGATGTGCGGGCAGGGGAGAGCGCAGGGTGGCCAGAGATTTATGCCACGCTGTCCATCGTAAACCTGAAAACACTCGCGCTGGAACAAGTGATCGACTTCGCGAAAAGCGAGCAGCAGTTTGAAAACGAAAACCTGCCCGTCGGCGCATGCTTTGTGCCGCGCATCCTCCAGAAGGACGCCAGCACCCTGCGCTGCTACTTCACCAGCGAAGATCCCGGCAAGCGCCAGTCGCAGATGTGGTTCCGCGACTTCGATCTCAAGTCCGGCGAGTTCGCACCGACGATCCACAAGGCAAAGCTGAAGACCTCAGCAGGCACCTTTGATTTCCAGCCACAGTATTTTCATGCCGACGCCGCAGCTCAGGGCTTTGCCAGGAAAGCCGCAGATTCAGCCTTCTTCATCTTTGATTCGTTCAAAAAGTTCGATGGCAAAACCTACGTCGCGCTGAACAACTTCAGCAGCAAACAAAACGCGCTGGCGCTGGTGCATGAAGATCTCGCCACCTTTGAAGTACTCGGCCACTTCAATGAACCGCAGACCGAGGCCTTGAGCGAATCAGCCGTGAATCGTCTGCCAGATGGCACCTGGATGGCGATCTGCCGCAACGACAAGGGCAACTACCACTTCACCACCTCCCCCGATGGCAAAACATGGAGCGTGGGCAAACCGTTGCCCATCGTGCCAAATGGAGCGAACTCGAAGCCAACCTTCGACAAGTTCGGCGGCATCTATTACCTCGGCTGGCAGGAGTCCACCCGCATTCAGGGCGTGAGCCGCAGCGTGTTCAATGTGGACGTCTCCCACGATGGCAAAACATGGGAGCGCAAATACCGCTTCGAGACGCCAAAGTCCTTCCAATACCCCACCTTCCACAAACATGACGGCGTGATCTGGCTCGTCGTGACACAGGGCGACAAAGATCAGAGCCGCAAAGAGCGCATTATGTTCGGCAAACTTGAGGACATCGGAAAGTTCGAGCCGCAGGCAGATCAAAAGCGCATCATATGGCCTCCACCCCTACCGGAGGAGGTCGCAGTGATGAAGCCGGGCGCGAAGCTCTTCACCGATCGCGCATACGTGATCGAAGCCATACCGGAACAGGTCAGCGGCCTGCCGTTCCTGCGCACGAGCATCGAAAAAATCGACGTGGAGATCACGCAGCCCGGCACGCTCTACGCCCTCACACCGACACTGCGTCCCAAGGCCGCGTGTCAGGCGGAAGCCCTTACAAGTGCAGGCTTCACAAAAGTGGCTGCACCGGAGGTCCAGCTATTCCCCGGCGAGATCAATCGCGTGAGCCTGTATCGCAAAGAAGTGCAGGTAGGCGAACAACTGCACTTCAAGAAGCTGGTGCTGTTAATCACCGGCCCCGGCACGGCACTTCGCTAAGTTCATCCTTGAGCACCGTCACTCCCACCTGCTATCACCGCACATGACCCGCTTCTTCAACTGGTTTAACAATCTCTATCCCGTGTGGCTCGTGAGCCTCGCGATCATCGCGTTCTTCAAGCCGCAGACCATGCTGTGGTTCGACAAGCCTTGGATTTTCTGGTCGCTCGCCGCCTCAATGCTCGGCATGGGGCTCACACTGAGCCTTGCTGATTTCAAGGCCATCGCCCGCATGCCCGGATGTGTGGCTCTGGGCTTCGCCGCGCAGTACACGATCATGCCTCTCATCGGCTGGCTGATTGCCACCGTGTTGAAACTGGAGCCCGGACTCGCGGTGGGCATCATCCTCGTGGCGAGCTGTCCCGGCGGCATGGCATCCAACATGATCAGCTACCTCGCCCGGGCGAATGTCGCGCTGTCCGTGGTGCTCACCATCGTATCAACAATGCTGGCCTTCTTTTTTACACCCATGTGGACCCAAGCGCTGGCCGGAAAATACGTGCCAGTGGATGCCTGGGGCCTGTGCCTCTCGGCGTTGCAGCTCACCGTCGCTCCCATCGTGTTGGGCGTGCTCATTCGCTGGAAGCTACCACGCACCGCCGACAAAATCGGCGCCTGCGGTCCCACCATCGCCGTGCTGGCCTTCACACTCGTGAGTGGCGGCATCGTAGCCGCCAGCGCCGAGGCCATCGCTTCCAACTTTGGTCGTCTGGCACTCGCCGCCTTCCTGCTGCATGTCGTTGGCTTCTTCGTCGGTTACTGCATTCCCAAAGTGCTGCGTTATCCTGAATCGATCGCTCGCACAGTCAGCATCGAGGTGGGCATGCAAAACGGCGGCATGGCCGCCGCGCTCGCCCGCGAGCATTTTCCCACCATGCCACTTGCCGCCGCCGCCTCGGTCTTCAGCGGTGTCATGCAAAACATCGTCGGCGGTTTCATTGCCTCCTGGTGGAAGCGCCGCAAACCGGAGTCATAATCATGAGCCGACGTAACATCTACTACTGGAAATGCGACCGCCCCGCAGCCTTTCACGGCACTCAGACACGTGGTGAAGCCGATGCTCAAATCGAGCAGCAACTGCGCGAGGCCTTGCAGCAGCATTTCGATACCCAAGCCGTCGCCCTGAGCGCGGGAGCCGGCCAGGGCAATCACCTCACCTGGAATGCTCAAATCAACGGCCTGCCGATGTTCCTCCGCGTCGAAAACGGCCCCGAGCAAGACGCACATCTGGCCATTGAATCGGCATTACTGGAGCACGTGCGCGCCGTCGGAGTCCCCACGCCGCGAGTCCATGCCTGCGATGCCACACGCACTCGCGTCCCCTTCGCCTGGCAGGCACTCGAACGCATCTCCGCACCTGATCTCAATCACTGGCATAAACAAGCTCGCCTCGATGTGCCCCGCATCGCTTTCGACATCGGCGCGGCAGTGGCGCATTGGCAGCAGATCACACTGCCAAATTTCGGAGCGCTCGAAGACACAAACGTAGGACGGGTGTGGCGACAGCCCGCCCGTCTGCTTGTCGGCACCGAGAGTTCGGGCGGGTCGGCGATGGCCCCCCCTGCGTTAGCGGAGCGTTCTTCATCAAACGCACCCACCCTAAGCGGCTATCACGCCACCTACGCCGACTACTTCCATCTCCGACTCGATCAACACCTCGCCTTCCTCGTCACCCACGGTTTCCTCACCCAGCCGCAGCGCGATGAAATCCTCGTCGAGATCGAACATCACCAATCACTCCTCCACCTCGACACCGGCTGCTTCGTCCACAAAGACCTCGCCCTCTGGAACATCCTCGGCACCGAAACCCAAATCGCCGCCTTCATCGACTTCGATGACGCCATCAGCGGCGACCCCATGGACGACCTCTCCCTCCTCGCCTGCTTCCATGACGCTGCATTTCTCAGCCAGGCTTTCGCAGGCTACCAAACCATCCGCGCCTTGCCCACAGATCACCTGCGCCGCTTCTGGCTGCACCTCCTGCGTAACATGATCGTCAAAGCCGTCATCCGCGTCGGTGCCGGTTACTTTGACCGGGACGACGGCTTCTTCCTCATCTCCTCCGGCACCTCCGGCCAGTCACTCCGCGCATTCACCCTTTCACGCCTGAACCTGGCCTTGCAAGGTTTGCGCAACTCCAGCAGCATCGACATTCTTCGACCATGAAATCCCACATCGGCACCTTCCTCTCCATCGGCTCGCCTGCCGTCACCGAACTCGCTGCCGAATGCGGCTTTGACTGGGTCTTGATCGACCTCGAACACGGCTGCGAATCCGAAGCGGCATTGCCAAATCAACTGCGTGCCCTCCGTGGCAGCGACATCATCGCCATCGTGCGCGTCAGTGCCCCGCACCCCGACCTGATCGCCCGCGTGCTGGACTGGGGCGCACAGGGCATCATGATCCCGCATGTAAACACCGCCGCAGAGGCGCGGCATTGCGTGGACGCAGCATCCTATCCCCCCGTCGGCCATCGCGGTGTATCGCGCACCGTCCGTGCCTACGGCTACGGCATGCGACTTCCAGACGGCGCGATGCCCAAACCAATCATCCTCGCCCAAATCGAAACCGCCGAAGCGGTGGCGAATGCAGAGCAAATCGCCGCTGTGGAGGGCATCGACGCGCTCTTCATCGGCCCCGCCGATTTGTCCTTCGATCTCAAGGCGCAGCAGTCCCCGCACAGCTACGACGACTGCGTGGACAGCATCGTCAAAGCAGCCAAGGACCACAGTAAAGGCTGCGGTATCCTCGTGCGCCATGCCGATGACAAAGAGAAACTCAAAGCCCTGGGCTTCACCTGGATCGCCATGGATTCCGACCTCTCCCTCGTGCGTGAGGGCTTCAAGCGCAATCTCGCTGCGGCGCGAGCATGGTAAATAGTCCGACTTTTCCCTTTGAATCGGCTATTCCGGCCTAACTTCGCAACCCCATGAACGCATCCCCCCAAATCAAATCCAAGATCGTCGAACTGTGCGAAATCCTCGTGGCCGACAGCGAAGTGAAAAATGCCCGCGAAAAAGCGGAAGCCTTCCTCGCCAATGAATCGGCAGTCTCACTCTATCGCGAGATGGCCACTCTCGGCCGCGCCTTGCACCAGAAGCAGCACAACGGCGAAGAGCCCACTGGCGATGAAGTCTCCCGCTTCACCGAACTGCAGGACCAGTGCGATGCCAACACCGCCATCCTCAGCTTCATCGAGGCCCAGGACGTTCTGCGCGGCATCGCCGAAGTGGTGACCAGCTTCGTCGGCAAAAGCCTCGAGCGCGGTGAAGTCCCTGCCGAAGCCGAAGTGTTCTCCAAAGGCTGTGGCGAAGGCTGCGGCTGCCACTAACCACAGGCTGCCTATGAAAGCGTTCGCTCTGATCGCTGCCCTGCTGTTTTGCGCCTCGTCCTTCGCGGGCGAGGCCAAAACGGTGAAGCTTCTCACCATCGGCAACAGCTTCTCGGCCAATGCCACGCATTACCTTGGCGATCTCGCGAAGGCGGGCGGGCACACCCTGATTCATCAGCCCCTCGTCATCGGCGGGGCCTCGCTGCAGGTGCACGCCGACAAAGCGCAGAAACATGAAGCAGCCCCGAAAGACAAGGCTGGCCTCTACACGAACGGGCGAGGTCTGAAGGAAAACCTCGAACTGCAAAAGTGGGACTACGTTACCATCCAGCAGGCCAGCATCAAGAGCCACGACTTCACCACCTATCAGCCCTATGCCGGCTGGTTGCGCGACTACATCACCAAACACGCGCCGCAGGCAAAGCTGCTCGTGCATGAAACCTGGGAGTATCGAAAAGATGACCCGCGCTTCATCAAGCCGGGTGAACCCCAGTCGCAGGAGGAAATGTACATCGGCCTGCGCGCGGCCTATGAAAAAATCGCGGCAGAATTCAACGCCCGCATCATCCCGACCGGCGCTGCTTTCCATCTCGCGGACACCGATCCGAGCTGGGCCTATCAAACCGACACCTCCTTCAATCCCAAAGCCGCCAAACAGCCCGAGTTGCCGAATCAGACACACTCACTGCACGTCGGCTGGCGCTGGGCCAAGCCCAAAAACGGCGGCAAAATAGCCCTCAGCATGGACGGTCATCACGCCAACATGGCCGGCGAATATCTCGGTGCCTGCGTCTGGTATGAAGTCCTGTTTGGCGAGAGCGCCGTGGGAAACACCTTCATCCCCAAAGGCCTCGATCCAAAAGATGCGGCCTATTTGCAAGACACCGCACATCGGGCTGTGGTCGAGCGGATAAAATAATGTCCAAAATGCGGCCGGTGAATCCTTGTGAAAATCATGACAAGATTCACCACCCTGTTCTTCGCCCTCAGTTTGTCTGCCCATGCCGCTACGGAAGCGGATGTCATCGTGTATGGAGCCACGCCGGGTGGATTCTGTGCGGCTATAGCCGCAGCCCGTGAAGGCGCATCCGTCGTCCTGCTAGAACCAACGGATCACGTCGGCGGGGTAAACACCGGCGGTCTGTGTTTCAGCGACTCCAATCAAACCGTGCGCAGCACCGTGCTGGGCTTGTTCGAGGAATGGCATACGCGCATCGAACAAGACTATCAGCTGCGCAGTATCGAACTGCCTTACAAGGTGAACGAGAAGGATCACAAACACTGGACCTATGAACCGCATGTGGCGGCAAAGATCACACGGCAGATGCTGGATGAAGCGGGCGTGAAGGTGCTGACAAAGCGGGTATTGAAATCGCTGACGAAAGACGGCACGCACATCACCAAACTCACGACAAGCGACGGCGACTTTGCCGCCAAGGTCTTCGTCGATGGCACCTATGAGGGCGATCTGATGGCCGCCGCCGGTGTGAGCTGGACGATTGGCCGCGAAGGGCGGCAGGAATTCGGCGAGCCTCTTGCAGGCAAGCATTACTCGAAGGCCAAGATGATGATCTCCGGTCTCGATGCCACAGGCAAGCCCCTCCCCCTCATCACCACGACGGATGCTGGACCAGACGAGGCCGGTGACAAAAACGTGATGGTTTACAGCTTTCGTCTTTGCGTGACGAAAGACCCCGCAAACCGCGTGCCGTTTCCACAACCTGCGCAATATGACCCGGCACGCTTTGAAGTCGTGCGGCGCTACTTCGCGCAGGAAAAGCGGCCTCATCTGCTCTGGGATCTGTATCCGCTGCCTGGCAACAAACTCGACGCGAACAATGGCATCGGTAAACAGTTCTCCATGGGCCTCGTCGGTGCCTGCAATGGCTGGAGCGAAGCGGACCAGGCCGGACGCGCAAAAATCTGGGAGGCGCACAAACAGTACACGTTGGAGTTTTACCACTTCCTCATCACCGATCCCGCCGTGCCAGAGCCACTGCGCCAGCAGATGGCCGAGATCGGTCTCTGCCGCGATGAGTTCCCTGCCCACGACCACTGGTCGCCCCAGCTCTATGTGCGCGAAGGGCGGCGCATGATCGGTGAATACATCGTCTCGCAGAAAGACATCATGGACGATCCCAAAAAGGACGACCCCATCATCGTCTCATCCTTCCCCATCGACTCGCACGACTGTCAGCGCGTGGGCACGCAGGACATGGTCACAGATGAAGGCACCATCATGCCGGTCCGCATGGATGGAAGGCGGCATGGCTATCCGTATCATATTCCTTATCGTGCCATCACTCCTAAGGCCGGTGAGTGTGACAACCTGCTCGTCCCCGTGGCGCTCTCCTGCACGCATGTGGGAATCTCCTCGATCCGTGTGGAACCGACGTGGATGATCCTCGGCCAGAGCGCGGGCATTGCCGCCGCTATGAGTGCGAAGCAAAAAATCGCCGTGCAAAAGCTGCCTTACCCCGCATTGCGTGAGCGGCTGCTGGCGCAGAAACAGGTGCTCGAATTGCCCGTGCTGCCAGATGTTCCGCCCGAAGCAAAGGGGGCGATGAACGTTGATCCGAAAACCCTGCCAGGCATCGTGCTCGATGACACCCAGGCGGAACTCCAAGGCCAGTGGAGCCGCTCCTCTGGCTTTAAGCCCCACATCGGCACCGGCTATCTCCATGATGACAAACGCGCTGATGGCCAGTCCATCGCCATCTTTCGCTGCAAAGCTCCCAAGACAGGCCTCTATGAAGTGCGCATGGCTTATTCACCCCATGAGACACGCGCGACAAAGGTGCCCGTGACCATTCAATGCAGCGGCCGCAAGACCGAGATCACTGTTGATCAAACGCAGGCTTTGGCTGCCGGGGAGGCGTTTCGCACCATCGGCAGTGTTCAGCTTGATGGAGGTGTCGAAACCGTCATCACCATCAGCAACACCGCCACCGACGGCTTCGTCATTCTGGATGCGCTGCAACTCCTCGAAACCAACCCCTGATCCCATGCCTACCCGCCGCCACTTCATCGCCTCCGTCACCGCCGCGCTTGGCGGTTCTGTATTCGCCGCCGATGGCAAGCCGAAGACCATTGTCCTCCAATCCGCGTGGGACACCGTGAACATTGGCGACATCGGCCACACGCCGGGTACGCTGCATGTCATAGAAAAACATCTGCCTGAGGTGAAGGTGGTGCTGTGGGCAATGAAGCTGGATGAACGCGTCACCGCGATGCTCAAGACCCGCTTTCCGAAGGTGGAAATCCTCCAGGGCAACCTCTTCAAAAAGGGTGAAGGCGATCTGAAATTGCAGGAAGCCGTGAAGAACTGCGATCTGTTCATTCGCAACTCCGGCATGGGCCAGGACATCAGCTTCATGCAGTTCTGCCACAAAGCCGGCAAGCCGTATGGGCTCTTCGGGCAGTCATATTTCCCCTCCATGATCGAAGGCAAAGGCGCAGAAGAGCGTATCGCCTTGCTGAACGCTGCGTCATTCATCTACACCCGCGAAACGAAGACGCTGAGCATCCTCAAAAGCGGCGGCATCAAGACCTCCGTGCTCGAATTCGGCCCGGATGGCTGCTTCGGCATCGACGTGCACGATGACGTGCGCGGATTGGCGACCATGAAAAAACTCGGGCTGGAGGAGAGGAAGTTCATCACCCTGCAACTGCGCACCAACACGGCGAAGCTGCCCGGCGTGGACGACAGCCGCACCCCGAAACTCAATCCGCTGCATCCCACCCCTGAGCAGATCGCCGATGATGAACGCCGTGCGGCGAAGTATCGGGAGCTCGTCACGTTGTGGGTCAAGAAGACCGGCCACAAAGTCCTCATTGCTCCCGAAGTGAAGAAGGAGATGGAGCACAACAAGCGCCTCATCCACGATCCCCTGCCGCCAGAGATTCAAAAACACGTGGTGAATCTCGAGTGCTTCTGGAACGTCGATGAAGCGGCCTCCATCTTTGCGCGGGCCCACACCATCGTCTGCCACGAGCCGCATTCGCCCATCATCGCGCTGGCGAACGGCACGCCAATCATCCACACCTACTCCGAGTTTCATTCGCCGAAGTGCTGGATGTTCCAGGACATCGGTCTGGGCGAATGGCTGCTGGAAATGGACGAAACACCTGCCAGCAAAATGGCGGAGACGCTCTTCGCCATCAATGCCGACTACCCTGCTGCCCAGGCTAAAGTGAAGAAGGCCATGGCTTATGTGCACGAGTGCTTCAGCAAATCGATGCAACATGTGAAGGGTATTCTCGACAAGGCGTGATGAATTGACGACAAAAAATCGGGATGGGGATCGTTAGAAAGCGCCATGTCTTCGATGTGACACTGCCGTCTCATTCGAATGACGCTATGAGTGATCATGATTTCTCGCCGCGTTTTCCTCCAACACAGCACCCTTTGCCTCGCCGGTTTGGGGGCTGACAGACTCCTCGCGGCTGATGCAGCGGCGGAACCCCTCCTGCGTGTCGGTTTGATGACTGATCTGCATTACGGCGACAAGGAGCCCACGAAAACACGCTTCTACCGCGAGGCCCTGACGAAGCTGGATGAAGCGGTTGAAGCCATGAACCGCGATAAGCCGGCGCTCGTGGTCGAACTGGGGGATTTCATCGATCAGGCAGATTCGGTGGAGCGCGAGATCGAATGGCTGAAGACGATGGAGTCGCATTTCACCAAGCTCTTCATGCCCCGGCATTACGTCTTGGGAAATCACTGCGTCGGCACCTTGACGAAGCAGGAGTTTGCCGCCCATACCAAGGCACCGGGAGGACATGCGGTTTTCGAAGAGAATGGCGTGACGTTTCTGATCCTCGACGCCTGCTTCCGTGAAGATGGCACGTCGTATGAACGGAAAAATTTTAACTGGCAGGACTCAAACCTCCCCAAGGCCGAGCTGGCATGGCTGGAGTCCGCATTAGGCAAAGCCAGCGGCCCGGTGATCATCTTCGCCCATCAACGCCTCGACATGGACAAAGCCCATGCCGTGCGCAATGCCGCCCAGGTGCGTTCGCTGGTGGAAAAATCCGGCAAAGTGCTCGCTGTGTTCCAAGGCCACTCGCACAAAAACGACTACCAGCAAATCGCCGGCATCCACTACACCACGCTCGTCGCAATGGTGGAAGGCAGCGGAGTGGAAAACAACGGCTACTCGCTGCTCGACATCATGGCCGATGGATCGCTGCGTTTGAATGGCTTCCGCAGGCAGACAAACCGCACATTAAATCACGCATGAAATATCTTCTCTTTCTCCTGACACTCACGACTTCCGCGTTGGCGGTAGAGCCCGGCTTTGAATCGCTCTTCGACGGCAAAACACTCGATGGCTGGAAACACAACGGCAACTGGTCCGTCGTAAACGGCGAGATCGCGCGCGTGAAGAAGGGCGGCTCGCTGACCTTTGAAAAGGCGAAGGTGCCGGATGATTTCGAGCTGCGCTTCGACTGGAAAGTCGCCAAAGGCTGCAACAGCGGCGTCTATTACCGGCCCGGTCAGTATGAGTATCAACTGCTCGACAACGCCAACAGCTCTTACGGCGAAAATCCGCGTTCCAGCGCCGGTGCACTGTATTTCTGCATGGCCCCGACCAAGGATGTGGTGCGGCCGTTTGGGCAGTGGAATGAGGCCCGGGTCATCTGCAAACGCAGCGTCATTCAGCATTGGTTGAACGGCGAGAAAGTAGTCGATTTCGACTACACCGATCCACGCTGGAAGGGCGCGGTCAAGCTGGTGAGCTATCGCGGCACCGATCTGACCAAGCGTGGTAGTAATCTCTGGCTGCAGGACCACGGCGCCGACGTGTGGTTCAAGAACCTGCGCTGGCGGGCGATCCCGCCAGATGAACCGCTGGTCAGCGAAAATCTGTCGCCCATGCCCGTCTCCGAAGACGCTCTCATCAAGGAACAAGCTCGTATTCAGGAACTGCTGCACCCCAAACCCAAAGCTGCAAAAAAATCAGCATGGGAGCATGTGGAATTGAAACGCTTCAAGACCGAGGAAGCTCATCAAGGCGTGGCGGTGGATAACGCCCATTTTTATGCGATCACCAACGCCGCCATCGGCAAGTATCGCAAGGATACCGGTGAGCGCGTGGGCGGCTGGAAAGAAGCTGCTGGCGGTCACATCAAGCATCTGAACGCGGGACTCGTAGTCGATGGCAAGCTCCTTTGTGCCCATTCCAACTACCCCGAGATACCGATGAAAAGTTCCGTGGAAATTTGGGATCCGCAAACGATGCAGCACCTGGAGTCCATAGATCTCACCACGGCCGGTGGCTCACTGACCTGGGTGGATTGCCGCGATGGCCTGTGGTTCGCCTGCTTCGCCCAATATGCAAAGACCGGCGATCCGGCAAAGACACGGATTCTGACATTTGATACCCAATGGCAGAAGCTCGGCGAGCTGCGCTTTCCAAAAGAAATGGTCGCAAAGTTTGGCAAGAACAGCAGCTCCGGCGGCAGCTTTGGTCCCGGCCTGCACCTCTTCATCACCGGCCATGATGCGCAGGAACTCTACGTACTCGATCTTCCAGCCAAAGGCGACGTGCTTACCTGGCAGGCCGCGATTCCGATCAGCGCGCACGGCCAGGCCTTCGCATGGGATCGGAGTGCGCCGGGACTGCTGTATTCCATCGACCGGAAAACGCATGAGGTGATTGTGTCACGGATCAGGAAGTCTTAATCAGCCTTGCTGCGGCATGGTCTTGGTGCCTCGTTCCCATGCCAGACCCCAGTCGCGCATCGACTTGAGAATGGGGCGAAGGGCTTCACCTTTCTCGGTCAGTTCGTAGGCCATTCGTTTGCCACTGTCTGTGGCGGGAATTTGGCGCACGATGCCGGATTCGAGAAGGCGCTCAAGGCGGTCGCTGAGGATGTTGGTAGGAATGCCTTCGGGCGAGCTGACAAAGTCTTTGAAGCGGCTGCGGCCCAGCATGAGGTCGCGGATGACGAGCAGCGTCCAGCGGTCGCCAAACAGGTCGAGAGCACAGGCCACGGGGCAGGGGGAGCGGCGCGAGGGTGGCGGTGGTGCCCTGAGCGGGCGTGTGGAGGCTTTGGCCTTGGGCATGGTGAACTATGATTTCGATTACTTGCATTTCAAAAGTAAAACACTTGCAAAATGCAAGTGTTTGCCAATGGTAGGCCGCATGAACAACTCAACTAATCCTCAACTGGCCCCGCCGGGAGCCGGACTGCCCGCTATCGAGCTTTGGGTGGCCCGGTTGATGTTTGCGCGAACACGCCGTCGCGGCAATCGAGAGGCCTTCGTGGCCAAGTTTCAGCAGGAGCGTGCGGCCATCCGTGCCCTGGTGGACTCTTGCCCTGAAACGCAGCGGGGAGAGCAGGTGCTCATCATGCGTTTGCGCGGCCTGGAGGACAGCAGCCGCAATTGGTCTGTGTGGATGACGCTGGATCATCTGCGCATCATCCACATCGGACTCATTCGGGTCATCCACGCACTCACTCACGGAAAGGTGCCACCCGGCAAGGCAAGCACGGCAGCGGTCAAGCCGGGTACGATGGTGACTGCAAGCGTCGAGGCGGAATATGAGCGAAGCTGCGATGGCGTGCTCGCTGCAATCACCGAGGCCGCAGACTTGAAAACTGAGCTGCGTTTTGAGCATCCGTGGTTTGGTCCGCTGGATGCCTTTGGCTGGGCGGCGATGGCGGGCACACATATGAGCATTCACCGTGCGCAGATTCAAAGCATCCTGCTAGGTTTGAGCAGATGAAGCAGCCGCTTTCGCTTACCACAGATCCCATTCCCCAGCTCATCTGGCGCATCGCTCTGCCAATGAGTGTGGGCATGTTTTTCAATACCATGTTCAATGTGGTGGACACGCTGTGCGCGGGCTGGCTGGGCACGGAGTCGCTGGCGGCGCTCTCGCTGTCGTTTCCGCTGTACTTCGTCGTGTTTGCCGTCGGCAGCGGCATCAGCCAAGGCACCACGGCCTTGCTGGCCAATGCGCTGGGCGCGGGCCATGTGGCGGAGGCGCGGCGAGTGTTTGCGCAGTCGCTGCTCTTCGCAACCACGGCAGGCGTGCTGCTTTCCATCGTGGGCTGGCTCGTGGCGCCGTGGTTGTTTCGGCTGCTCGGTGCCGAGGGCAGTTACTTGAGCACGGTGCTGGACTACATGCACGTGATCCTCGCCGGTGGTGTGTTCTTCCTGCTGCCGATGATCATGAACTCGGTGCTGTCTGCGCAGGGCACCACCTGGGTGTATCGTAATTTTCTCATGGCGGGCTTCGTGGCGAACATCCTGCTCAATCCGGTGCTGATGTGGGGATGGATGGGGCTGCCCGCGCTAGGTGTGGGCGGCATCGCGCTGGCCACAGTGATCGTGCAAATGGGGGGCGGGGTCTTTCTATGGTCGCATGTCAGCAAGGCGGAGTTTTGCCAGGATTTGCGACGGGCGGATTTCAAACCAGATTATGAGGTGCTGCGGCGCATCTCAGGGCAGGCGATTCCAGCAGCGCTGAATATGCTCACCATCTCGCTGGGGGTGTTTGTCATCACCTGGTTCGTGAAACACTTCGGCAAGGAGGCCGTGGCGGCCACCGGCATCGCCACACGCGTCGAGCAGATTGTCCTCATGCCTGCCATCGGCCTGAACGCCGCGGTGCTGAGCATCGTGGGGCAGAATCACGGTGCCGGGCTGCCGCACCGGGTGCGCGAGGCATGGCTGACAAATGTGAAAATCGGCGCTGGCCTGATGTTCCTCGGCGGCCTCCTTGTGTGGCTGCTGCGAGATCCCGCCATGCGCATGTTCACCCAGGATCCGATCGTGATCGACCATGGTCGCAACTACCTTCTTAGTTCCTCGCTGACTTTAGCCGCCTACCCCATCTTGTTTGTCACTGTCTTTGCCATGCAGGGCATCAAACGGCCAGCCTATGGGCTATGGATGGGGATCTACAGGCAACTCGTCGCGCCTGTGATCGTGTTTCACACCCTGGCGTTCACACTTGGCTGGGGACTGTGGGGCGTGTGGTGGGGCATCTGCATCGTCACCTGGAGCGGGGCGCTCTTTGCGCTCGGTTGGGGCTGGCGCAAATTTTGAAGCATATCTGTCGCAGCAGATTCGCAGCGCCTGATTGACAAATTCGCGGCACCAGCGACGCATCCGGCATGTCTGCCAAACCTGATCCCGCCACGCTGCCTTGCAGCCCTGCTGATGAAACCGCCGGTCTAAAATACTTCCCGCGCATGCTCGGCAAGATCCGCCTGCATGCCGCTGGTAAACTGTGGGAGGATTTGCATGCCAATCTAGGCAAGGGAAGCGATGCCGCCTGCACCGCATTCCTGCATGTGGGCTATGACGACCTGAAGGCCCGCGTGCTGCAAGGCGGCACGGACCAGGAAATTTTGCAATGGTGCCAGGAGCAGACCCGCCCGCTGAATGACACCGACAAGCTCGTCTGGAACCACTACACGATGAAGCTCGGCATCAATGACCACACCACCCCCATGCTGATCAAGCGAAAGGCCGACAGTGGACTCGGGGATCGTGACGATATCCAGACGATGACGCATTACATGGATGTGGATGAGGGAAGGCTGCCCTGAATGAGTGAAGAGGCGTCACCGCCGGTTCCATTCTGGCAGAGCGTGCGGCAGTCGCTGCGCGGGGAAGAGCATGACTATACGGCTCTACCGCTGAACCGTGCAGTCATCCTGCTCGCGGTGCCCATGGTGCTGGAGATGGTCATGGAGTCACTGTTCGCCGTGGCGGATGTTTATTGGGTGTCGCACCTCGGGACGGACGCGGTAGCCGTCGTAGGCCTCACGGAGTCGCTCATGACGCTCATCTATGCGGTGGCCATTGGCATATCGATTGCCGCCACAGCGATTGTATCACGCCGCATCGGAGAAAAGCAGCCGGAACTCGCGGCGCAGGCTGCTGGGCAGATCGTGCTGCTCGGTCTGCTGGTGGCCACGGGCATTGGCATCGTCTTGGGTTACTTTGCCCCAGACATTCTGCGGTTCATGGGTGCAGGCGAGGAAATTGTGACGCTTGGTTCCGGCTTTGCCCGCTTGATGTTGGGTGGGAATGCCACCGTGTTTTTGATCTTCCTCATCAACGCAATTTTTCGTGGTGCGGGGGATGCCGTGATCGCCATGAGAACACTATGGCTGGCGAATGCGCTGAACATCGTGCTGGGGCCTTGCTTCATCTTCGGCTGGTGGATTTTCCCTGAGTTGGGCGTCACAGGTGCGGCAGTGGCGACAAACATTGGTCGCGGTGTCGGCGTGCTCTATCAGCTCTGGCATCTCGCGGGGCATCACAGCCGTGTGAAAGTACGCTGGCAGCATTTCAAACCGGAGCGGGAAGTGCTCGACGCGGTGCTGCGCAAGTCCGGCAGCGGCATCATCCAGCTTCTCATCAGTACCACGAGCTGGGTGGGGCTGTTCAAAATTCTTGCGCTCTTCGGCAGTTCGGCGCTGGCGGGTTATACCATTGCGATTCGCATCGTGGTCTTTGCCCTGATGCCCGCCTGGGGGCTGGCAAACGCTGGAGCCACGCTGGTGGGCCAAAACCTCGGCGCACACAAACCGGAGCGTGCGGAAGCCGCGGTCAAGATCGCCATGCAATTGAACGTCTTGGTTTTAAGCGTCGTTGGCATCGTGTTCGTGCTGTTTGCGCATCCTCTGGTCCGCCTGTTCACGCAAGATCCCGAAGTGGTGGCATTCGGCACCCAGGCATTGTGGATCCTTAGCCTCGCTTTCCCTCTTTACGCGGCGGGGATGTGTTTCGAATCCGCCTTCAACGGCTCCGGTGATACTTGGACGCCTGCACGGCTGAATTTTCTCTGTCTTTGGCTCGGGCAGATTCCCATCGCCTGGGGCTTGTCGAAATCTCTCGGCTTTGGCCCGGTGGGAGCTTTTATCGCCGTGCCGGCGGCCTATTCATTGCTGGCCATTTGCAGTTGGCGGCTGTTCAGACGCGGGAAGTGGAAGACTCAGAAGGTTTGAGGCTTTTATCTGCGCTTGCAGGGTGATACGGACCTTGCTTGGCGTTTAGAGAGGGGCGAACTAATCTTAAGTATGTTGGAGATGTGGCGGTTGGCTTTACTCCCGTGGAGATGGTCAGGCCTTCCATTTGAATAATGCTGTTTTCATGGCATCAAAGACTCCCCCAATTTTTTCATTTTAAGGACATCCTCATGCACACAACCAATCTGCGCTGCCTTCGAGGAGCCCCAACGATCATCGTATCGTTATTCGCCGCCCTTGCGCTGACTGCCGCCGCCCATGCCGATGTCCTGATCTGGGACACAAACACCGTCACAGCGGATGCCCAGGACGGCACGGGCACCTGGACAGCCGGACAGCCCAACTGGTTTAACCAGACACAAACACTGCAAAACCAGAACTGGGTGAATGGCAGTGATGCGGTATTCGGCTCTGGCAGCGGCACGGCAGGGGCGATTTTGCTCAGCGGCCCAATCACAGCCGGCAATCTTACCTTCAATGCGGCGACCAGCGGCACCTACACACTGGGCGGCAGCGGCACACTGACGCTGGTTAATTCTACGATCACCAACAACGCCGCAGCAACAATCTCCGCAACGCTGGCAGGTAACACAGCATGGTTCAAAAGCGGACCAGGTACACTGATTGTGAGCGGAAGCAGTTCCAACACACACAGCGGACTGCTGACCGTCAACCAAGGCACCCTTACGCTGAGCAAAGCCGGCGGGGCAACGGCGGTGGCCGGCAATCTGGCTGTTACCAATGGCGGGTTTGTCACTTTCACCGCCGGCACCACGAATGAGATCGCAGCCACGGCCGCAGTATCTCTGAGCGGCCTGAGCAGTGTTTTCAACGGCAGCGGTCCGAATGCAGACGTTGGCAGCAACCTGCGTCAGACTCTGGCGTCATTGACCATCACGGGCGGCACTTTCAATTCGGGAGCAAACAGTGTCTGGAACATTGGCGCGGTGAGTTTTGCCGCCGGTGACAACAAGGTGTTCGTGGGCAACAGCGGTTCCATTCAGACCTACGGCAGCCTCAGCCTCGTGGGTATGAACGGGGCGGCCTCTTCAACGGCTGTGGCGAACGGGTTCACGATTTTCGGGAATGGAGCCAACCTGGCCAATCGGACCACACTGACCATTGGTGCAGGCGGTTTGTCACTGGACGGCAGCATCGTCCACCTCAGCCCCGGTACGAGCGGCAGCGAGCTGGTCCTGAATGGGGATGTCACGACGAGCGGCACCACCGCCTCGTCGATCACGCGGGAAGGTGGCACTGGACTGCTGCCGTATGTCAGTCTGAGCGGTACCACCGGTGTGGTGAGCCGGACATTTACGGTGGCTGGCGGAGGTGCGGATCTGACCATCTCGCCGATCATCTACAATGGCGCTGCCACGACGGCCTCGCTGATCAAAAACGGCACCGGAACGCTGATATTAACCGGCACCGAGGCAAACACCTACACCGGCGACACCACCATCAACGCGGGCACTTTGCGCCTCAACAAAACGGCGGGCGTCACCTCCGTGGTCGGCAACATCATCGTCAACACCGGAGGCATCTTGCAACTCAGCACCAGCCATCAGATCGCAGATACGGCGGGCATCACACTGAATGGCGGGACGATCACGGGATGGTTCACGGATGAAACGATCGCATTCTTCACCCAGAACTCCGGTGGGTTGGCACTCAGTGGCAATACCGGGCACGTCACCATCACAGGTGCCCTCACCCTGGCTGGTGGAAGCCAGCTGACCATCAACAGCAGCGCCAATCCTGCGAGCTGGAATGTCGGCAGCGCCATCCTCGCCGGGGCTGATATTTTGATCGGCGGCAGCAACGGCGCAGCCAATCCACGTACGTCGCTGACCATTGGTGCAGGCGGTCTGTTCATGGCCGGGCGCACCATCACGATGAATGTGGGAGATGCGGGCGTGATCCTGTACTTGAACGGTGACTTCACCGGCACGGGAACGAACAACATCAGCAACAACGGGACTGCGAACGTACAGCCGCTCCTCGAGATCGGTGCGGCCTCTCGCACCTTCAACGTGCTCAATGGAACGACCACCCTGGGGGTGATCGTCAGTGGTGCAGGCGGCAGTCTGGTAAAGACCGGCGTAGGTCTGCTGCAGGTGACTGCGGCAAATACTTATTCCGGCACCACCACCAGCAGTGGCGGCACTCTCAGTGTGACGGGCACACTCGGTGCTCTGACCAGCACGACTGCCCTCATCGTGAACCACGGTGGCATTTTTCAGGACGGCAGCTCCACTACGGCAAACAACAACGGCTTGGCCAACCGCATCAACACGGCGGCGACACTCACACTGGGCGATGCCACAGGCGGCGGCACCTTCACCCTCATGTCAGCGGCTGCGGGCTCGCATACGCAGAGTCTTGCCAGTCTCACGATCTCAGGCGGTGCCAATACAGTGAATGTCACGGCTGCTGCCAGCACCACGGCGACCCTGACCTTCACCGCCGCCAGTTCTTATGTGCGCACCGGCGGCACGGTGAACTTTGTGCAAAATCCCGCCGTGGGCGGCAGCATTGTCTTCACCAATGCGCCGGCCGGAGCCGGGAATGTGACAGGTGGCCTGCTGGTGGGGGCCACGCTCAATGGCACCGATTTGGTCGCCGCGCAGGCGGGCGTGCTGACGGCGTTTAGCGGTTGGATTTCCACCGGCACGAACACGTGGACCTCGGGCGGGGCGATGGATGTCACCGGCAGCAATCCGGTGGCCTACGGTGCCACCGATATCACGGCGTTGCGGTTCAACACCGCCGGGCCTTTCACCGTGACGCTGGCTGGAACACACACGATCAATTCGGATGTCATTTTGATGACAACCAATGCGGGCACTGGTGCCTCACTCATCACCGGAGGCACCCTGCAGGGCACTGCGGGTGGAGAGCTGAGCGTGAGTCAGTACAACACCGCAGGCACCTTGCAGATCGCCTCCATCATTGCAAATAACACCAGCGCCACTGGCTTTGGCAAAAGCGGCGGCGGCCTGCTGATCTTGAGTGGTGCCAACACTTACAGCGGTATCACACGCGTGAGTGAAGGCGTGCTGCGTGCGGCGGATGGCACCGGCCTGCCCACCGGATCCGCTCTGCTGCTGAATGGCGGGGTGTTTGAGTCCACCGCCGCCTCTTTTAACCGTGCACTCGGCACCACGGCTGGCACCGTGCGCCTGACAGGAATCGCGGCGGGCTTCAGCGCTGCGGGAACTGCAGTGACGGTGAATCTCGGCGGCAGTGGCGCAACCCTGCAATGGGGAGGCGCCAACTTTGATCCCACCACGCTGGTATTGAACGCCTCCACCGCCACAGCGGCGCTCAATCTTGTGAACGGCATCGATCTCAACGGTACCAACCGCAGCATCCGGGTGGATGCGAACACCGCCACCCTTTCCGGGGTAATCAGCAACAGCGTGACCGGCTCGCCAGCGGGTCTCGCCAAGTCCGGCAGCGGTACGCTGACACTGACTCAGGCCAACACCTTTGACGGCGGTGTGACGGTGACCGGCGGCACGCTTGGCATCGGCAACAACCAAGCCTTGGGTTCAGGGCTGCTGACCGTGAGCGGCGGGAGCCTGCTGGCGGATGGGGCGGCGCGTTCCATCAGCAATGACGTCGTGCTCTCCGGCACCACAACGATCAGCGGCGTGAACACGCTTGCCCTCAGCGGCGTGGTGAGTTCCACCGGCACCCTGAGCAAGACCAGCACCAGCATTCTGGAACTGAGCGGCAACAACACCTACACCGGCCTCACCAACGTGAGTGGCGGTATCCTGCGCGTGCTGAGCAATACGGCGCTTGGGGCCACCTCGGGAGCCACGCTCGTCAGCGGAGCCTCTCATGTGGAACTGGGAGATGGCGTCGTCGTCACTGGCGAGACGATCACCGTTTCCAGCACCAGCGGCACCACTGGGGATGGGAGCGGCACAGTGAACCGTGGCGGCTTGCAGGCCGGAGTAAACGCCACCGCCGAATGGGCGGGCAATGTCATTCTCGGGGTGGATCTGGCACGCATTGGCGTGCAGGAAGGCGGCACTCTGACCCTCAGCGGAAACATCACCGATGGTGCCAGTAGTTTCACGCTGCGTCTCAGTGGTGAACTGACAGGCACCGGCGGTGTGATTCTCTCCGGCACCGGCAATGCCTGGGATGGGGAGACTGAAGTCGTGCGTGGCACGATCTACCTCGGTGCGGACAACACCCTGCCCACCACTGCGATCCTCGATATTCACTTCACCAACTCCAACAACAACGAATACGCCGGTGTGAACATGAACGGCTACAACCAGACCATCGGCAGCCTGCGCAACGATGGTGTCACTGGGGCCAATGCGGAGCTGAAGAACACCAGTCGCAAGCTGTCCACCCTCACCATCAATGAAACGGGTGCCGCAAACTACACCGGCATCCTCACCGGGAATCTGGCCGTGGTAAAAAACGGGGCAGGCACCACCACGCTGTCACAGACCAACACTTTCACCGGTGGCATCACCGTGAACGAAGGCGTGCTGCAGGTGGCAAATTCTGGCGCGCTCGCCAATGGTGATCTCACGGTCAATGGCGGGGCGCTGGCCGGCGGCAAGCTCGACCTGAACAACACCAGCATCACCGTCAATGCGCTCAATGGCGCAGCAGGCACCGTCTCCGGCATCATCGCCAACGAAAGCACCACCAGTGCCGTTCGCACCCTGACCGTCGGCGTGAACCATGCCTCCAGCACCTATGCGGGCCAGATCGTGGACAATACCGGCGGGGCGGGTTTTGGGCACCGTTGCACTCACCAAGATCGGCACCGGCACGCTCACCCTCACAGGTAGCAACACCTACACCGGCAACACCACCCTCAGCAACGGTACCTTGGTGGCAGACTACAGCACCGGGGTGCCGCTCAGCACCACCTCCACCCTTCTGATGAACGGCGGCACGCTCGTGATCGCCAATGCCACCACGGCCACCATCGGTGCCATCACCCAGGTGCAGACCGCAGGTTTTACCACGGGTGTGCTGCGCATCACGAACAATGCCACCATCACCACCAGCACTTTCGCAGCGGAGGGCTACTCGCCCTTTCTGTTGGATGTCAGCGCCGGTGGCACCTTGGTGGCCAATTCGCTCACGAACGCTGCCGTCCTCAATGGCATCTTGATGGGTAACCTCAGCAACCGTTCCACTCTGTTTGTGCAGGATGCCACCGGCCTCGGTTTCGCCACCTACAATGGCAGCAATCAAATCGTGCGTTACACCGCCGCTACAGCACTGACGGTGAACAATTCCTCCAACACCACGAACTACCTGCTCTCGTCCGCTGTGACCCGCACCGCCAGTCTTACGTTCAACACCATTCAACTCGACACCACGGGTGGCAATGTGACGCTCGACATGGGTGCCAATAACATCACTGGGGGCACTTATGGTCGTGGCATTTTGGCCACCGGCAGTCATGATGCCACCATCACCGCCAGCATCGGCGCTGTCACTGGCGGCTCCATTTACTTCACCAACTACAGCACCGGCACCCTGGCGCTGAACATCAGCTTGGCCACTCAGACCGTGATCATTGCTGGCAGCGGTCTCACAACTTATAGCCAGACCGCCAATCCCGCCGATCTCTATGTCACTGGCGGTGTCTTCCGCATGCACGGCAACACCCGCGATTACAACACCAACGTCCTACGTATCTACGGCGGCGGCGTATTCGAAATCGGCGCGGACTTGAACGACTCCGCAAATGGCGATTTCACCCGCTCAGTCGGCACGGGAGCAGGGCAGGTGGCCCTCGTCGGCAATGGCGGTTTCAGTGCCTATGGTGCGGATCGCGTCGTGGCTCTCGGCGGCACCGCGACTCCAACCGCGCTGACCTGGGGTGCATCGAGTTTCCTCAGCGGCCCCGGCGGCGACAACAACTACAGCCTCATGTTCGGCTCTGCGTATTCGACCAACACCGTCGAGTTCCAAAATGCCATCAACCTCGGCTCCCGCGAACGCATCATCGATGTCGCCAACGGCACCAGCAGCACCAACACCGACGCACGTCTCACCGGCCAGCTCAGCGGCACGGGCGGCGTTGTCAAAGAGGGTGCCGGCACGCTCGAATTCACCGCAGCGAACACCTACAGCGGAGCCACACGCGTGAATGAGGGGGCGCTGCTTGTCCACGCGACGGGCACAACCGGAACCGGCGCTGTCACCGTCGCAGCCGGTGCCACACTCATGGGCAGCGGTGTGGTTAAGGGGAGCAGTTTCACGCTTGAGAGCAATGCCACGCTCCAGGCCGGAAATGGCACCGCGACGGGAGATCTCGGCACGCTCACTTTTCAATCCTCCGGCCAGGCTGTCTTTGACGTGCAGAGCGGTTCGCATGTGATCCTCGGCATCACGACAGCGACGAATCAAGCATCCATCGATCCCTACTTCGGCGGCAACACAATCGGCAGCGCCGGATACAACGCCTATGTGGATGCCTTTGGCGGCGTGGGAACGGGCCAGCATGATCTGCTCAAGTTCGATGGTGCCGCCGAGACCACGCTCACCTTCAGCGGCCATGTGCTGGTGCTGCCAGATCAATTTACCGCGCAGGCAGGCCAGGTCTTCAATCTGCTCGACTGGACTGTGCTGGTGGCCACCGATTTCAGCGGTTTTGCCATTGGCACAAACTTCCGCACGGGCGCTGGCGATGATCTCTCGCAGTTCGATCTGCCGGAACTCACCGGCGGCCTGTTCTGGGACGTCAGCCGCTTCACCACCTCCGGCGTCATTGTCGTCGTTCCTGAGCCCGGGCGTGCCATGCTCCTCCTGCTCGGAGCCCTGCTCGTCTGTTGCCGCCGCCGCCGATGATTTGAAGGAGTGGCGTTGCGTAGTGGACTGTTCCAGTCACATTCGCCCATGCTACGCACCCTGCCCGTCCTAGCTTTTTTCATCGCTTTATCCAGCGCTGCCGAACTCAAAACGACCAATGCAGGCGTCGAAATCTCCGCTGGAAGCCTCGGCAGTTTCACGCTGACCTATCCTGAGTTTGAACCGGTCCATAAACAGATCGAAGTGAAGGCCGCAGGCGCGAATGCGACCGTGCGCTATGAGGGCGGGGCGGAGTGTGCCATTGCCATCAACAAAGACGAAATCGACCTCTCCTTTAAAGGCGTGCCTGCCGGTGTGAAATCATGGAAAATGTCCGTCCTCATCGACATCGGCTTCGCCAAAGGAGGCACCTGGAAGATCGCAGACAAGGAGGGTGCCTTCCCGGCTGAGAAGTCCACACCACCGCATATTGCGAGTCTAAACAGCCCCAGCTTCCTGTTGAAAAACGCGCAGGGGCAAAGCTTGAGTTTCGACACGCCCGACTACGCCTTCCAGCAACTCACCGACAACCGCGAATGGAACTGGGCCATCTATAACTGGCAGTTCATCGTCCCCTTCAACGTGGACAATCCCACCGGAAAAATCCGCATCACCTCCGATCTTGCCTCCGTCACTAAGCTCATCGATCCCTTCGGCCAGAGCCTCAAAGACAAGTTCCCCAACAAGCTCCAAAGCCTCGCAGACCTCAAGACCGATGTGGCTGCCGATCAAACCTACTACGCCAGCATCGAGACTCCCAAGCTGGATCGCTTCGGTGGTCTGCCGGGCAGCAGCGCAACGCTGGGATTAAAGCCAACCGGCTTTTTTCATGTGGAGCAAAAGCAGGGCAAATCATGGCTCGTCGATCCCGATGGCAACGCCTTCTTCCACCTCGGCATCTGCGGTTTCGCACCCAGCGATGACTACACCTTCGTCAAAGGTCGCGAAGGCATCTACGAGTGGCTGCCAAAGGCGGAAGGCGAGTTCGCCACGGGCTTTCGCTCCGGCGATGACGATGCGCATTTCTCATTCTACCTCGCGAACGTGATCCGCAAGTTTGGCACCTCCTACGATTACGAAACACACGCCGCCCGCATGATCGAACGGGTGCGCAAATGGGGCTTCAACTCCATCGGCGCATTCAGCCCCACACCGGAAAAAGCGCACATGCAGGCCGATTTCCCGTATGTGACCAGTCTGCCGATCAATGCGTGGGAAGGCGTGCCCCGCATCCCCGGCGTGCATGAGGTGTGGGATCCGTATGATGCAGCGACCGCGCAAAAGATCGCTGTGAACCTCGCCCGTGAACTGCCTGCGCGCGTCAATGATCCGCTGCTCATCGGCTACTTCATCGTGAATGAGCCGCGTTACGATGAAATCTCACGCGTTATTCCGTCCCTCAATGGCAAACAGGCCTGCAAGCAGCGCCTCGTAGCGGTGCTGAAGGACAAGTATCATTCCATCGCCGTCTTCAACACCGCATGGCAAGCCCAGGCCGCGTCATTTGACGAACTGATCGACGTCGGGCTCGCAGTAACCACGGAAGCCGCCAAAGCAGATATGAAAGCATATGCCGGCGCGTTCATTGAAACCTACTTTGCGCAGATCGAGAAACTCTTCCGCCAGCATGACACGAACCACATGCTCATTGGCAGCCGCCTCCAGCCCGTGACGATGAACGATGAGCAACTCTGCCGCATCATGGGCAGGCACCTCGATGTCGTATCCTACAATTATTATACGATGGGAGTTGATACGGCGGCGCTGAAGCGCTTCCACGCATGGACCGGCAACAAGCCGATGATGTTCAGCGAGTTCTTCTGGGCCTCACCCAAAGACAGCGGACTGGTGGGCGGGCGTGAAGTCAGCAGCCAGCAGGAGCGGGGCTTGGCCTACCGCAACTACGTCGAGCAGAGCGCCGCGCTCGGCTTTGTCATTGGCATTGAGTGGTTCACCCTCATTGATCAAGCCACGACAGGCCGCTGGTTCAGCAAATACAATGGCGAGAGCTACAACACCGGCCTCGTTAGCGTGGCAGACCGCCCATGGAAGGACATGCTGGCCGAGATGATGAAGACGAACCACACCATCTACGACCTCCTGCTCGGAAAGCGCCCGCCGTTTGCCTGGGATGACCCGCGTTTCCGGGTGGAGGCCAAATAAAGCGGGGTAGATCAAGGATGGTCATCCATCTGCCAAGGATGCTCATCTGGCACCTGTTGTCAGTTATGCTGGTGATCTGCGAGTCTCTTGGTTAAGATGTGGTTTATGCCATCCAAATCCAAAATCGTTCAGCTCGTAGCCAGCGGTGACCTGCGCCTTTCTGCCAACCAAACCTGCTGGGCGGCCCAGGCAGCCATGGAAGAGGCGCTGGGTGCCGCATTGAAAGCAGAGGGCTGGGAGGTCAAGCGTGCGCATGCTTTGGACACATCGAAGAAGCACGGTTTTATCGATTCGCAGCGGATGGGCATCGAAGTGTTTCGCGGCATCGACCCCGAGCTGCCGCTGATCGTCGCGGAGGCGGTGTGGCAGTACTCGCATCATGTGCTGCCGGGTTTGACCACGCATCGCGGTCCGATTTTGACCGTGGCAAACTGGAGCGGCCAGTGGCCGGGTCTGGTGGGCATGCTCAATCTGAACGGCTCGCTCACGAAGGCGGGCGTGAAATACTCGACACTGTGGAGTGAGAATTTCACCGACACGTTTTTCAAGACCAAGCTGAAGCAGTGGCTCAAGTCCGGCAGCATCACTCACGATCTCAGCCATGTGCAGAAACTGGAGAAGGTGAAGGTGCCGACCAAGATAACCGCTCTGGGCAAGGAGCTGGCCACCACCCTGCGCACGGACAAGGCGATCATGGGCATCTTTGATGAAGGCTGCATGGGCATGTTCAATGCCATCATTCCTGACCATGCGCTGCATGCCTGTGGCGTGTTTAAGGAGCGGCTGAGCCAGTCGGCGCTTTATCATGAGACCTTGCAGGTGAGCGACTCGGACGCGCTGGCGATCCACACCTGGATGGTGAAACACGGCATGACCTTCCAACTCGGCGACGACCACGCAACCCAGCTCACCCGCGATCAGGTGCGGCTGCAGTGCAAGATGTACGCCGCTGCACTGCGCATCGCGGATGACTTCGGCTGCGATGCCATCGGCATCCAGTATCAGCAAGGCCTGAAGGATCTGCTGCCGGCGAGTGATCTCGTCGAAGGCATGCTCAACAATTCGGACCGCCCGCCGGTGAAATCACGTGATCGCAAACGCACCTTGCTGGAAGGCCTGCCGCTGCTGCATTTCAATGAAGTGGACGAATGCGCCGGACTCGACGGCATGCTCACGCAGCGCGTGCATCGCGCCCTGCAGCAGCCGGTTGAAACGACCCTGCATGACGTGCGCTGGGGCGAAAAATTCGGCAAGGACTACGTCTGGGTCTTCCTCATCAGCGGTGCAGCACCTCCCGCCCATTTCGCCGAAGGCTGGAAAAGTGCCGAGGGCTTCCGCCAGCCGCCGATGTACTTCCCGAGCGGTGGCTCCACACTGCGCGGCATTTCCAAGCCGGGCGAGATCGTCTGGTCACGCATCTACGTGCAGGATGAAGCCCTGCACATGGACATCGGCCGCGGCTGTGTCGTCGATCTCCCGCGTGAGGAAACCGAGCGCCGCTGGCAGCTCACCACACCGCAGTGGCCGATCATGAGCGCCGTGACCTATGGCGTCAGTCGTGACCAGCTCATGGCCAAACATCAGGCCAATCATGTCCAGGTCGCCTATGCCAATGACGCCAAGGCAGCGGACGAATGCATGTTTGCCAAGGCGACGATGGCCCGCGCCCTCGGCATGCAGGTCAATGTCTGCGGCACCCTGTCGCGCTGATCTTTTTTTCCAACCATGAAGCTCCTCCAACCCCTCCTGCTTGCCTGCCTTTGCAGCCAGGCCTTTGCCGCTGACGGCCTCGCGCCGCTCAAGTACAACAATCCCGGCCTCGTGGTCGATCTTGGAGTGGGTTTATGGGCCTGGCCGCTGCCGATGGACTTCGATGGAGACGGCGATCTCGACCTCGTCGTGAACTGTAACGACAAGCCCTACAACGGCGTTTATTTCTTCGAGAACGCCAGCGGCGACACGTCCAAAAACAAGATGCCCGTGTTCAAGCCCGCCAAACGCATCAGCGTCGGGAAGTCGAATGTGCAGGTCAGCTACGTGGACGGTCAGCCCCGCGTCCTTTCACCTGGCAGAGAGTATCCCGACTTCCTCAAAACCGGTCTGGAACATGAGCAGAAGCTGCCCGTGAATGCGAAAGTTCACCCCAACAAAATACGCGCCGACATGTGGCGCATGGTGGACTTTGATGGCGACGGCAACACCGACCTCATCGTCGGCGTCGGCGACTGGACCGAATACGGCTGGGACAATGCCTACACCGAAGATGGACGCTGGATGAACGGCCCCCTTCGCGGTTACGTGTATCTCCTTCGCAACACCGGCACGAACGACAAACCCGCCTACGACAAGCCGAAAAAAGTCATGGCCACCGACCGCCCGGTCGAAACCTTCGGCTGGCCTTCACCGAACTTCGCGGACTTCGATGGCGATGGCGATCTCGATTTGAGA
>NZ_JAQSEA010000192.1 GCF_029946185.1 Prosthecobacter sp. | reverse complement strand
GTGGAAGCCTACGAATACCCCGAAGGCACGCCCCTCCCTGAAAACCAACGCCCCTTCGGTGGCGAAGCGAAGGACGACCAATACCACCCCATGCCCAAGCTGGGCGAAAAAATCCCGCGCGACCGCGTCATCATCCTCGAAGACACCAATAACGATGGCGAGGCCGACAAGCGCACCGTCTTCGTCGAAGGCCTGAACCTCGCCAGCGCCATCATCTGCGGCGACGACGGCATCTATATCGGCCAGCAGCCCCACCTCCTCCACTTCCGCGATGACAATGGCGACGACAAACCCGACGCCTGGCGCGTCGTCCTCACCGGCTTCGGCCGCGAGGACACCCACGAGCTCGTCAACAGCTTCACCTGGGGCCCCGACGGCTGGCTCTACATGACCCATGGCGTCTTCACCAACAGCAAAGTCCGCCGCCCCGGCCAGCCCGAAAACGAAGGCTTCAAATTCGACGCCGGCATCGGCCGCGCGCGCCCCACCACACGCGAAAAAGAAGGCGCATGGGAATTCGAAGTCTTCGCCGACGGCACCAGCAATCCCTGGGGCTGCGACTACGACGCCGCAGGCAACTTCTTCGTCAGCGCCTGCGTCATCGATCACTTCTTCCACATGGCCCCCGGCGGCATCTACGTCCGCCAGGGCGGCGCACCGGAGAACCCCTACGCCTATGAGCTCCTACCCAGCATCGTAAAACACAAACACTTCCGCGCCGCCTACGCCGGCATCCAGATTTATCAAGGCGGCCGCTACCCCGCCGACACCCACGGCCACGCCTTCATCGGCAACATCCATGACAACGCCATCCACGAAGAAGTCCTCACCCCCGTTGGGGCCACCTTTAAATGCGAGCCCCGCCGCGACTTCCTCCGCGCCAACAACGGCTGGTTCCGCCCCGTCAGCACCCAGACCGGCCCCGACGGCTTCCTCTGGATCATGGACTGGTGCGACAAATACCCCTGCTACCAAAACGCCAAAGCCAACCCGGAAGGCGTTGACCGCGAACGCGGCCGCATCTGGCGCGTCGTCCTCCAAGACGACAAATCCAAAAACACCCGCGAAAGAACCGACCTCAATCTCATGAAGCTCCCCACCGACGACTTGGTGGACAACCTCGAGCATTCCAACAGTTGGATGCGCCGCATGGCCCGCAGAGTCCTCATCGAAAAAAGCGATCAAGAAGACGCCGTTGCACCCGTCGCCACATTGGCCAATTCCTCCGCAAACAATGCCGCCAGCCGCATCGATGCCCTGTGGACATTGCTGCAAATCGATCGCGGTGCACGCGCCTCATCCGTTCTGGAGAATGCAGCCAAATCAAAATTCCCCTCGCTGCGCGCTTGGGCCGCTCGCCATGTTGGCGATACCGTCGCCCGCACCCCCTTTCGCGTAGGCATGAATGTCGGCATCCCCGCTTACCTCGAAAAGCTGGCGGCTGACTCCGAGCCCAGCGTACGTCTCGCGGTGGCCGTCGCCTTGCGCCAATGCAGTGCCCGCAGGCTGACGGTTGATGGCCGCAAAAACGACGGCTTCAGGCTCGCTTGGCCAAACATGTTCACTGCAATTCTGAAAAGCTCAGCCCAAAGCGCCGATGCCGTGCTCGCCCTCTCCATCTGACAGAGCTTCGAACCCGTGCTCGCTGCCAACCCCGTATTCTGGACCGACTGGCTCTCGGATTCCGCACCTAAGTTCCAGCCCCTTTCCCAGCCCTTGGTTCACAAATCCATGCGCCGTCTCTGCGACACCCGCAAGGCTGGGAACCTCACCCTCGCCGTCGAATTCTGCGACAAAATTGCCGCCCACGACATCCTCCTCGCCCACGCCCTCGACGGCCTCGTCAAAGGCCAGGAAAACGGTGTGATCAAGCCAGCCAAAGACGTCTCTGCCACTCTCACCACATGGCGCACCCACACCAACGCCGACGTCCGCAAACACGGCCAAACACTCGCCGTCCTCTGGGGCGATGACGCTGCCGTGAAAGAAATGATCGTCTCCTTGCACGACACCTCGAAGCCCGAAAAGGAACGCATCGCCATCCTGCAATCCTTGCGCAAGGTCCGCACCGACACCGTGAAGGAAGGCCTCAAACCCATCCTCACACCAAAGACCTCCACAGCCCTCGCCGTCGCCGCCATCCGCGCCGCAGCAGACCTTGGCGGCGATGACTTCATCGCCCCGCTTCTGACCTTGGCGCAAGCCTCCGGCTTGCAGTCCGGCCCGCAGGCCAGAGGCCTGCTCTACAACGCCGCCATCGAAGCCCTCAGCACCCGCACCACCTGGACCCAGGCCATGCTCACAGCCATCGCCGCAGGCAAAGTCAGCCCCACCGGCTTCCCCGTTCCCGTCCGCCGCGCCCTCGCCACCAGCAAGGACAAAGCCATCCGCGATCAAGCCTTCAAAGTCCTCGGAGCCTGGAAAGATTCCTCCGATGACGTGAAATCCCTCATCGCTCAAAAGAAGCAGGCAGCCCTCACCGGCGAACCCGACCTCGCCAACGGCAAACTCATCTTCGCCGGCACCTGCATGGTCTGCCACGAGTTCCACGGCGGCGGCCAAAAGGTCGGCCCAGACCTCATCGGCAGCGGCCGCAGCAACCTGGACGCGATCCTCGCCAACGTCATCGATCCCAACCAGATCATCGGCAACGGCTACGAAAACTTCACCGTCTCCACCAAGGACGGCCGCACCCTCGCCGGACGCGTCGTCGAAGACACCCCCACCCACGTCAAACTCCTCGGTGCCGGCGGCGCCACACAGGTCGTCCCGCGCGATCAGGTCGCCACCCTCACCAATACCAAGCAGAGCCTCATGCCCATGGGCTTCGGCAATCTCCCCGACACCGCCTTCCGCGATCTCATCTGGTACGTCCTCGCCCCACCAGAAGAAGGCCCCCTCACCAAGGAGAAAAAAGACCTCCTCATTAAAGGCGTCGAAGAACCCACCACCGCCAAACCCAAAGGTCCCAGCTCACGCGCCATCGACTGGGAAAGCGTCAGCCTCTGGAATCCCGGCTGGAAAGTCAGCGCCCCCGACTTCGAACGCACCCCCGTCAAACTCGCCGAGTACTACGGCCAGAAAAACGTGCTCCTCATGCACCCCTTCCCCGACAAAAAAACGCCCGCCAGCTTCGAGCGCAAACTCAAGATCGAACCCGGCAAAACCAACCTCACAGCCACCGTCGCCGCCGATGACCGTGGCGACTGGACCCTCAAAGCCGTGGTCAACGGCCAGGTCGTCAAAGAACTGACCGTGGACCACGAAAAACCACGCTGGAAGACTCTCGATATCGATCTCTCAAAGTTCGCCGGCCAGGAAGTCACCCTCCGCCTCGAAGCCCACGCCAACGGCTGGAGCATGGAGTTCTCCTACTGGTCCAGCATCACTTTGGAGTGATTAGTCTGTACACTGCTGAGACTCGGACAAGAGGCTCCCATCCACATCTTGAAGGCCAACGATCTTCCCATATACCGGGGCCAAACTCCAGTGAAGGCCAAAGGCCTTCCGCATCATAGCGAAGGGTTGCCGAGCCTCAGCGAGGCTACCCTGGTACAGGCCGCATCCTTCAGGGAAGCAAACCCAAAGCCCTCTTAGCACGCCGCGTCCACCAGCAGCGCCTGCCCGTCACTCCGCTCCTTCTTCAGCTTCGGCGGCTTCATTCTTGGCGGAGCCATGGCCTTCAGCTCGCCGAATTTCTCCTGTCGCAAGCGCCCGAAATCATGCAGGTTGCCACCATGCGTTGCGCCCCCGCACTCCTTTCCCTCCTGGCCGTCAGCGTGAGCCTTCACGCGGCCCCTCCGTCCCCTGCCCCGACCCCAGCGGCACCCGCGACGACTCCGGCCCCCAAGCCCGTGACAAAACCGGCTGAGGCAAAACCTGCCCCCAAAGCAGACCCTAAGTCTCCAGCAGCCCTCGCAAAACCACCGCCAGAAGACGCCTACACGCAGATCGAGATGCTCACCCGCGCCATGGAAATGGTGCGACAAAACTACGTGGATGAGTCAAAGATTTCCTATTCCGATCTCGTGGAGGGGGCACTGGAAGGCATGCTCCATCGCCTTGACCCCCATTGCGAATACATGGGCAAGTCTCTCTTCGAAGACATGCAGCGCGAGCAAAGCGACACCTCAGAAGGCATCGGCATCACCATCGCCCTGCGCCAGAACATCCTCACCATCATCACCGTCCGCGAAGACGGCCCCGCCAATGCAGCAGGCATGCTTTCCGGCGATCAACTCGTACGCATCAACGAAGTCCTCACCGATTCCGTCGGCATTGCAGAGGCCATGCAGCTCCTCAAAGGCAAAGCTGGCGATGAAGTCCGCCTCACCATACGCCGTCCCGGCACCAAGCAGTTCCTTGAATTCAAGGTGAAGCACGAAACCCTGGCCGAAACCTCCGTGCATGACCCCATGCTCCTCGCCTCAAAAATGGCGGGCGCTTACAAGATCGGCTACGCCCGCATCTCACAGTACAACCAGCCCACCCCACGTGAACTCAGCAAGGCACTCGATCTCCTCGAAAAAGAAGGCATGCAGGCCTTCGTGCTCGATCTCCGCAACAACCCCGGCGGTCTGGTGGACAGCTCTGTGGCCGTATGCGGTGAGTTCCTCCCGGAAGGCACCGTAGTCGTCACCACCGAGGGCCGCGTGGCCTCCCAAAACCCGCCCCCCTTCCGCACCCCGTCACGCAATGGCAGGGAGCCCCGCAAATATCCCATCGCCGTGCTGATCAATCAGGGCAGCGCCAGCGCCTCCGAACTGACCGCAGGCGCGCTGCAGGATTTGAAGCGCGCCATCATCGTCGGCACCACAAGCTTCGGCAAAGGCAGCGTGCAGACCATCCTTCCCATGAAAAACGGCGCGGCCATGCGCCTCACCACCGCGAAGTACTACACGCCAAGCCATCGCACCATCCACGAGGCCGGCGTCGAGCCCAACATCATCTCTGCTCTCACCTCCGAAGAGGAACTGCGCATCGCCAAATGGCGCGCCTCCCACGGCACCGGTGAAGCCGCAGCACTGGAGCTCGCCAGCCTTGGCGACAAGCAGCTCGAACGCGCCGTGGACTCCCTCAAAGGCGTTCTCGTCTTCGATGCCTTCGTCGCCCCCTCTCTCGCTCCTGCTGCGAAGCCCTTGAAGGAAAACAACCCGTAAGCCTGGGGACTCCACGCCCCCTCCCGTCATTCCAGCAAGCCTCGTGCGATGATCGCATCCACGGGATTGTAGTTGTCCGTAAAGACCACTTCAGAACGCGGCACCGTTCCAGCAGGAACCAGCGTACGAATCAGCTTTTCCTGCCACGAACCAGGCATCACGTAACGATCCTGAATGAGCGCGCGCACATTTTCGCGGGAGCATAGCAGAATGACGTTCTGCGGTTCATCCCGTCGATAGCCCACGCCAAAGACCTCCACCGAGGGAAACACCTGGCGCAGCGTGGCGACCATGCCCGCAGTCAGATCCGCCTTGCGGCCACTCACGGCCGCAATGATGTTCATCACGTACACACCCCGAGGCTCCAGATGGTCGGCCACCAGTTGAAAAAACTCTCGCGTTGCCAGGTGGGATGGAATCGCATGCCGGCCGTTATAGGCATCGCCAAAAATGAGGTCCCATTTCCGGTCCGCGAGTCGCAGAAACTGTCGCGCGTCAGCCGCATGCGCGTTCACACGCGGGTGCTCGTCCAGTTTGAAAAACTTGCGCCCCACATCGATCACCTGCGGATCAATCTCCACCACATCCACAGCCGCCTTCGGAAAATCCCGCGACACTTTCTCAGGCATGCCAAACGCCCCCGCACCAATAAAGAGCGCGCTGCTCACCTCGGCGGGCTCACGCAGCAGCGCCAGCTTCCAGTATTCCTGATACGGCAGGATGAGTTCGCCCGTGTCAGGATTGATGCCCCCCTCCTGCGTCGAATCCAGTGCCAGCAGCCGGCGCCTGTTCGGTGCCTCACCCTCCTCAAACACACTGATGTGATGATAGACTGACTCACGCTCATGGATCAATCCAATGAGCGGCGGCTTCTCAGACGTCCAGCCCACGACTCCCGCGATCAGCCCTGCAATGAGCACCTGAACCTTCGCCGCATTGCGCGCCAGAATGAACGAGGCCACGGCCAGCAGCAGCAGCACCGCACCCGCCCCCACAAAAATGCCACGCACGCCAAAGGTGGACAGCAGGAAGAAACCCGACACAAACGTGCCCACAAAGCTGCCCAGTGAGCCCAGCATGCTGATCGTTCCAGCCGCCGCACCCACATGCGTGTCCTTCTGCGTCAGGCTGTAAAAACGCACAGACGCAGGTGAAACCGCCCCCAGCAGCACACCGGGCAACGCAAACAGCACCAGCGAAATCAAGAGCGGCCCAGTGATGACTCCGAAAGCGCTCAAAGACAGGCTGAAGACCATGTGCAGCGCTGGAATAAAGAGCGTCAGCACCGCCGCGCCCCCCAGCAGCCAGCCGATCAAATCCAGCGCCGGCTTGCGATCCGCCAGATGTCCCCCCAGATATCCTCCCACACTAAAGGCCACCAAGATCACCCCGATCAGCGCCGTGGAAGTGTAGATGGTGTTGCCAAAATAAGGTGCCAGCAGCCGGAACGCACTGATTTCGACGACCATGATCGCGGCTCCCGCAAAGAAGCACACAAGGCCGAGGAACAAGCGAGTTTTGCGGGCAGAGGCATCTTCCACTTCAGAAGGCATGGGAGACTTGGCGGGAGTGCTTGGCATGGGCTTTAGGCGCGGTTGGCGGTCAGTCGTTGTAAAAGACAAGGCTCATGATCTTCCAGCCTGTGGGCGATTTGATGAGCGTGAAACAATCGGTGCCGAGCGTGATGTCGGCTCCCTTCGTGAGCTTCCAGCGCACGCTGGCTTGGGCCGTGCGTTCGTCACTGAGAATTTTCATGTCCGTGGGCACCTCGGTCATCGGCACCGTGGTGCTGGCGTGGCTCAGTTTCTGCCCATGCAAAAAGTCGGTCAGCCCCTGGCTTTGCGGTACACCCTGATGCACGAAAACGACGCGCGCCTGCTCGTGAAAGCACCCGCCATATCCATCCATGTCCTTGGCAGACCATGTGGCAAAGTAATGCGTGAGAAATTCGCGCACCTCCGCCGCGTCCGTTTTTGACTCGGCTGGCTTGCAGCCCAGAAGCATGAGCGCCAAAACAAGCAAGGACGTTTGACGCATGAAGAATGTCATCTGCCTGGAACGCATGCGTGTTTCGTCATTCGTCATTCGGATTTCATCTTTGGCGCACAGCGCCCGTTACTCCTCCACAAAGGTCTCTTCTTTGACGCCAATCACACTGAGGATCCGGTTCAAATCTTCCACACCGTAGTAGTCGATCTCAATGCGTCCTTTTTTCTCGGAATGATGGATGCTGACATTCGTCGTCAGATGCTGAATAAGCTTCTGCTCCACCGCCTCGACCGCACGGATCAGGTCCGTCTCCGTAGGCTTCGGCTTGGGCGGCGGCGGCGGGTGCAGGATGGCATCCACCGCTTTTTCAGTGGCACGAACTGTGAGACTCTTGGCGACGATCTGCTGCGCCAGACGTTCCTGCTCCTCATGCTGCTTGAGCATCAGCAGCACCTTGGCATGCCCGGTTGAGATCTTCGTCGCCACCAGCATGTCGCGGATGCCCACCGGCAGTTCCAGCAGGCGCATGGTGTTGGCCACCGTGGCGCGGTTCTTGCCCACGCGCTGCGCAATGTCCTCCTGGCGCATGTTGAAATCCTTCGCCAGACGCGAGTAGGCCTGCGCCTCATCGATGGGGTTCAACCCTTCGCGCTGCAGGTTTTCAATCAGCGCCATCTCCAGCACGTCCTTGTCGCTGGCTTCGCGGACAATGACGGGAATTTCCTTGAGACCCAGCTCGCGTGAGGCACGGAAACGGCGCTCACCAGCGATCAATTCCATCTTGCCGTTCACCCGCCGCACGATCAGCGGCTGGATGATGCCGTGCTCACGAATGGACTCCATGAGCTCCGTGAGCATCTCCGGCTGGAACTCCTTACGCGGCTGCAGCGGGCTCGGGACGATCTGGTCCAGCGTCACCCGATTCACCACATCTCCAGGGGCTGGTTGGGCAAGCGCAGGCAGACGCGAGACTCCTGACACCGATGAGGATGCCGAAATGAGTGCGCCGAGTCCTTTGCCGAGTGCCGCTTTTGCCATAGGGATGGCGAGACTAGGGAGCACCCGGGGGGATGCAAATTGGAATCGCGGCGAATGTGCCACCCACAGGGTTGACGCATGAACAGCAGCAAAAAATCTAGCTGTCACGGAAAACGCTGTCTTGCCGTCCTTTTTGTCCTTCGGAGAGGACCCAACGCTCTCCTTGGCCTCTGCATGCGTCAGCCCTGTCCGCCGCCGCATCCAAAGCTTTACCAATGTCAAATCTCGTTCCATCTGATGGCTATGAAAAGCATGACAGGATTTGGCCGGGGTGAATCACAGCGCTCCGGCGTGACGTGGAGCGTGGAATGCAGCTCCGTAAACCGCAAGCAGCTCGAAGTCGCCGTCAATCTCCCCCGCGAACTTTCCGAGCTGGAAAACGCCGTCCGCACCGAGGTTTCCGCCGCTGTTTCTCGCGGACGCGTGAACGTGGCTGTGCGCAAGGAATCCGCAGCAGCGGCCACCGATTCCATCCGCGTCGATCAAGAACTGGCGGCCAGTTACTACCACGCCATGAGTGCCCTGGCACTGAAACTGAATATCCCCTCGGACATCTCCCTGACAGACATCACCCGCATGCCCGGCGTCATCACCCAGGCACAGGCAGAGGTCATCACCGAAGACGCCTGGCCCTCCATTCAGGAGGCGCTGGCCGGCGCCCTGAAGCAGTTGAACATCATGCGCAGCACAGAAGGCGCCAGCCTCCGCAGCGACATCGAGACACGGCTCGCAGCCATCGAATCCCTGCTGGAGTCGATCCGCGCCAAAGCCGCCACCGTCCCCGAGCACCAGCGCAAAGTCCTCCGCCAGCGCCTCGAAGACGCCGGCCTCCCCCTCCCTCTGGACGACGAACGCCTCGTCAAAGAAATCGCCCTGTTCGCGGACCGCACCGACATTTCCGAAGAGCTCACCCGCGCCGCCAGCCACGTACAGCAGTTCCGCTCCTACCTCGCCAGCAGCACGCCCGCCGGACGCAGCCTGGATTTCCTCCTCCAGGAGTTCTTCCGCGAGTTCAACACCATGGGCTCAAAGTGCAACAACGCCGAAATCGCCCACCACGTCGTCACCGCCAAAACCGAGCTCGAAAAAATCCGCGAGCAGGTGCAAAACGCGGAGTGACGAGGGCGTTGCAGGCTGCCCGCTCTTGCACAGGCGATGATCGGGACTATGTTCCGCACAAGTTCACGCAGCCCATGACGATCCAGCAACTCATCATTTCGGAGGTCGCACACCAGCCGGAACCGCTGCTGCGCGAATTGTGGCATTACTTGAAGTTTCTCAAATCCACTTCGGATGAAACAACACCGGTGTCGCAGCCAGTGATACGCAAAGGTTATGGTTCGGTTCCAGGCATTGTCCTGGCAGACGACTTCGACTCCCCCTTGGCTGAATTTGCTGACTACCGTCCATGAATGTGCTGCTGGATGCCCACGCCTTGCTCTGGTATCTGGCCGGCAGCAGCCACCTGAGCACCGCCGCTCTCGCGGCAATCCAAGATCCTGCCAACACCCTGTTTGTCAGCCCCGCGACATTGTGGGAAATCGGCATCAAGGACTCGCTGGGCAAGCTCACGCTTCCTGAACCTTTTGAGAAACTGTTTCCAGCACGTCTGGATGCCGATGGAATCATGCTCCTGCCGATCTTGATGCCTCACCTGCAACGGCATCGCCACCTGCCGCTGCATCATCACGACCCTTTTGACCGCCTCATCATAGCTCAAGCACTGGTCGAAGAGCTCACCCTCATCTCACGGGACACAGAGTTCCCGGCCTATGGAGTGAAGCTGCTCTGGTAGATGATGTCCCCTGAGGTTGTCACGAAGCCCCCGGCTTCGGCAGCCCCTTCGGCACCGATTTGGGTGACGAAGGCTTCGGCTTCGCCGTCCCATCCTCCGGCAGCCACGCCTCAGGCGCACCCGCTTTTACCATCACCTCACGCAGCGTGACTCTCGCCCCATCCCGGTGCTTGCTCTCCTCCGCAGCCGCCATAAAGGCGTAAATCTCCATCGTCTGCCTCGGCGTCACCGGCGCCAGCTTCGTCTGAAAAAATTTAACGATCTCACGCAGCATCGGCGTGTAGTCACCCTCCGACTTCTGCTCCGTGATCTGCGTGTCCCCAAAACGGATCACCTTGTAGCTCATCGCGCCTTCATGAATCGCCACCAGCGTGCCGGTGCGCCCCTCGGACCACAGTCCCGTCACGACGGATTCGGACGGCGTCGTCGTTCGCGTGACGGAAAGGCACCCGGAACCCATGACGGTAAACAGCGACTCCGTGGGGTGAACGCCATAGAAAAACAGGTCAGGGTGGTGCGGCAGCACATGCGCCGGTCCATACGAAATGACACCCCGCGCCGGAGTGGGCTCCGCATTCGCGACCTCCAGCACCCCGGGATACCAGCGCACGGCGGACGCGCTGAACACCGGCACCTGCGCTGCCGCAGCCAGTTCGTAAATTTCCACCACATCCTTCAGAGACGCCGCCACCGGCTTGTCCATGAAAACCGGTTTACCAGCCGCGATGATCTTCCTCATCTGCTCCAGCCGCGGCCGGCCTTCCAGGCTCAGCAGCAGCACCGCATCCACATCTTTGCAGACCTCCTCCACACTCGCGACGATGCGCACCCCAAACTTGTCGCGCACCGTGGCCGTGAAGCCCTCGATCCGCGACTTGCTCTCCTCAATGTCAGGACTCCCCCCGGGGAAAGCGACCACCACCCGCGCACCGGGAATATGGTTGGGATTCGCCGGATCGTTCAGGCGCAGCGTAAACTGTTCCGAATGCGAAGTGTCGAGGCCGATGATGCCAATTCGAAGGTCGTCTGCCATAAGGGAGGGGCTGAGCAGCGCCGCCAGACATCCCACAGCTGGAATGAGCAGGTCTCGGAGGCGGCGGAGTAGGCGCATGCCCCTAAAATGCAGGCTGGGCGGGCAAAGCGCAACTGTTGAGTCGCTTGACCGTCTCGCCTGCCCCGCTAGTCTCGCACCATGGATACCGTCAGAATTGGCATCGTTGGGCTTGGAAACATGGGCAAGGCACACCTTGCAAACATTCGCGCTGGCAAAATTCCCGGCCTGCGTGTCACCGCGCTGTGCGAGAGCGTCGGCACTCTGCCGAACCTCATCGAAGGCGAAAAAGCCTTCACCGACGTCAACCTGATGATGCGCAGCGGTCACCTCGACGCCATCCTCATCTGCACCCCCCACTTCAGCCACACCACCATCGGCATCGCAGCCCTACAGGCTGGCCTCCATGTGCTCGTGGAAAAGCCCATCTCCGTCCACAAAGCCGACTGCGAGCGCCTCATCGCCGCCCATACGGACAAGAACAAAATCTTCGCCGCCATGTTCAACATGCGCACCAACGCCTGCTTCAAGAAGGTCAAAGACCTCATCGACAGCGGCGAACTCGGCGCCGTCCGTCGCGTCCACTGGGAAGTCACCAACTGGTTCCGCACCAACTACTACTACGCCACCGGCGGCTGGCGCGGCACCTGGAAAGGCGAAGGCGGCGGCGTCCTCATGAATCAGTGCCCGCACAATCTCGACCTCTTCCAGTGGCTCTTCGGCATGCCTCAAAAAGTGCGCGGATTCTGCCAGTTCGGCCGCTTCCATGAAATCGAAGTCGAGGACGATGTCACCGCCGTCATGCAGTATGACAACGGCACCACCGCCACCTTCGTCACCAGCACCGGCGAAGCCCCCGGCATCAACAAGCTCGAAATCTCCGCCGAACAGGGCCGCCTCACCGTCACCGACGGCACCCGCATCCACTTCCAGCGCAACCGCCAGCCCATGAGCAAATTCTGCATGGAAGCCGAAGCCGCCTTCGCCATGCCCGAAAGCTGGCACATGGACATCCACGTCGATCAAGCCGGTGGCCAACACATCGAGATCCTGCAAAACTTCACCAACGCCATCCTCAAAGGCGAAAAATTGCTCTCCCCCGCCGCCGAAGGCCTTCACAGCGTCGAACTCGCCAACGCCATCCTCCTCTCCACCTGGCAGGACAAAACCATCGAGCTCCCCATGTCCTCCGCCGACTACGAAACCATCCTCAAAGAAAAGGGCGAACAATCCACCTTCCAAAAAACCAAAGTCGTCGCCAAAGCCACCTCCGACGACTTCGCCAAAAGCTTCCGCTAATAAAACAGCCCCTGGTCACCCAAACCAAAAAACGCCGCCCGGGAAACCGCGCGGCGTTTTTTTCTGCTCAGCCCCGGTCCGCCGATAACCACTCAAATTCTCCTCTTCCTCTTACTCCCGGTTCCGTCGGCACACTGATTGCTTGCAACCATTGAATAAATTCTCACGTACTACCATCTGACACATCATGCTCTCCCGCCTCACAGCCCTGATCCTCACCCTCTGCATCGGCCTCCCGATGTGCTGGTGCTGCATCGCGGCTCCCCAGCAGGAAGAAGTGGTCAGTTGCTGCGCCCTCAAGCAGCACGCGACCTCCGATCAGACACCTGCTCATTCCCAGGAACCCAACTGCCCCTGCGCCAAACACGAAACCGCGCGCGATCTCGCCGCCTCCTTCGTCAACGCCCCAGCACCCGCTTTAAAGCTGCTGGCAGAGCCAACTTGGTCCACCCTTTCGACTCCCATCCTCACCCCAGAGGCTTTCGCGAATCACGCGCCCCGTCACGACCACGGGCCGCCCTTGCGCACCGCACCGCTCTACACGCGGCATTGCGCCCTGCTGATTTGAAGCCACGCGCCACGCGTCTGGAAGCTAGACGCTCCGGGCAATGACTCGATTCCGCGCGGCCACCCAGAGTGCCGCCCTCTAGACCGGCTGCCCGGTCGTCTGGCCTCACCGCCAGTTCAAACGCCACTCCATTGGCAAACCGGCATGCGCACGCCTGCGCCGCACGCCGCAATTCAGGCAGGCACATCAAAACACAAACACATCCAATACTATGAAAACCATCCTCATGCTCATCGCCGCAGCCTCCGTCGCCACCCTCTCCAGCACCGCTCTTGCCGCCGGCAAGGCCTGTGAAAAGTGCTGCAAGGACAACTGCGCCGCCTGCTGCAAAGAAAAAGGCAAAACCTGCGGCAAAGACTGCTGCAAAGGCGAATAACGCCCGCTCAAAACCGCGCCGTCACCCGGAAACGGGTGGCGGCTTTTTTTGGTAAAACAACCGACAGGAGCACTCGCCCTTTTTGAACGGTCGCCACGAAATGGCTGCATCACCTGTCGGCAGCCTGCTTGAGCGCCTTCAACGACGGCGCCCCAGTCAGCTTCGCCATCTCCGCAGCCACAATCTCCGCACGCCTTGCCGCATCCATTCGATCCTTGGCCTTGGCCTGCACCATAGCATTGTGCGCCTTGCGCAGTTTTTCGGCGACGGGCGAGGTGGGATTTTTATCCGCTCCCGTGGCCGCCCAGTCTTGGGCAAACGAGTTCACCAGCCTCGCCAGCTCGGCATCATTCTGCTCCAGCTTTTGCATCACCTCAAGAATTTCACCCGGCGTCGCTTCAGCGCTGGTGGAAGAGCTGCGTGACGCACTCTTGGAAGACGGCCAGAAGATCAACGCCAAAAATCCAACGACCACCACAGCCACCACCCCGATGACCAGCACGAGCTGTTGCTGCTGCTGCGTCATCCGAACAGCCGGCTTTTGTGGCGGAGCAGCTTTCCGCTTCTCGGCCACACCCGGCGCACCCGGCGCACGCACCCCCGGGGCGCGCGGCACTCCAGGCGCGCGTGCAACCGGTACAGCAGGCTCTGCCGACGCTGCCGCACCCGAGCCTGCCCCCAAACGCAAGCCTGCACCCATTCCCGCCCCCATTCCCGCCCTCGGGGCAGCTCCCATGCCGATGCCTAGATCAATGGCCATGACATTGCCAGGATCCGCCCCCGGCTCCGCAGCCTGCTTCATCGCCACATTGATATGCGCACGAAGCTCACCCGCTTCCTGATACCGCTTCTCCGGATCGGGGTCCATGGCTTTGGCGATGATGCTGTCCCACCGCGTCGAAATTTTGGCAAATTCCGTGACCGAGCGCCGCGGCTCACCTGGAATCGTGCCGGTCAGCATCTCATAGAGCACCACACCTGCGGCATAAATGTCCACCCGGTGGTCCACCACGCTGCCGCCTCGAATCTCCGGCGCGGCATAATCCGGCGTTCCAAAGGGGTTCTCCTGCTCAGCTTCGTCGGAGACTGGTCGCGCCAGTCCAAAGTCCGCCACCTTCACATGGTCGGCACCATTGACCATGATGTTTCCTGGCTTGATGTCGCGATGAATGATCTGGTGCTCATGCGCAAAGGTCAGCGCCTCGCACAGCTGCATCGCCAGGTTCGTCGCCTTCCGCAGTGAAAGCCCCCCCTTGTGAATAAGATCGTGCAGGGACATCCCCTCGATCCATTCCATCACCAGATACAGGTGCCCTCCCGCCGTGATGCCAAAGTCATACACACCCACGATGTTGGTGTGGTTCAGCTTCGCCATCGCGCGCGCCTCGATCTTAAAACGATCAATGAATTCCTTTTCAGCCCCAAACTCCGGCGGCAAAATTTTGACTGCCACCCGCCGGTCCAGGCTCTCCTGATAAGCCTTGTACACCGCACCCATTCCGCCGCATGCCGCTAGTTTTTCAAACTTGAACTGCAGCAGGTAGGCGTTCATCGCCTCCAGGCTCGGGACATCAAACGAAGGCAGCTCGCTAGGGGTAGTTTCTTCGGACATGACTGGTTCATAACCTTCTACAGCTTCTGCCGCGAGGAAAACATCTTAACTGTCCGTCCTGTAATGGCTGCTCAACGCACAGGCTCTGCGGCCGTCGGCGGCACATTGCCCACCCCCGTCGCGCCAGCCACGTTTTGTCTCAAGGCACTCAGCGATGGGGCCGTCTTCAGCTTTGCCAGCTCCGCCGCCACGACTTCCGCACGTTTCGCCGCTTCATCCTTGCCTGCGGCAGTGCGTTCACGAGCCTTCTGCAAAACAAGCTCGCACTGTTCTGCGCGCATTTTCTCCGCAGCCATCACCCCGCGCCCTTCAATCGCCTCGCGTTGCGCGTCGTACGCTTTGCGCAGCGTCTTGAGCACTTCTGGCCACAGCGGATCAGGTTCCCCCAGCGGCTCATGATTCGCAATATGGGAGATTTCGCTCAGCACAAAATCACGCTGCTGCGGCACCACAGCGCTCAGACTGCGTTGCAGCGCCGGAATGTATTTGTCAGCCAGGCTCTGCATTTCAGATGCACCTTCGATCTCCCTATTGGCCGCCCATTCCACACCAAAATCCTTGACCATCTGCGCCAGTTCAGGATCACGATCCTCGATCTTCATGATCGCCTCCAGCGGCGTTTCCGGCGGCTCTGTCACCGGTACCATAGCAGGCATCATCGCGGGCTTAGGCCTTGGAACGGCGGCAGGCACCGCAGCAGTCTTCTTCTCCACCGGTGGTACCGCTTTCGGTTGTTTCTTTTCCGGTTCCACAACAGGCACCACCACAACAGGTTCCACCTTCTTTTTTACTTTTTTCCCAACGCCTTCATCAACCTTGGGAAGAGATTCGCCAGAGTTCCGCTTCCGGCGTGTCGCAGGTTCAGGCTCCCCTTTAAACATCATGCCAAGCACAATGCTGATGCCGATCACCGCAACCCCGATCCACACGAAGTTCAGCGGCTTGAATGCACCTCGGCTCTTCGACTCATCCTCCACCACCGTCACAACTCCCACAGCCTGTGCAGACTGGTTCATCAGCATGGCAATATGCGCGCGGAATTCGCCCACGTCCTGAAAGCGTAGCGCGGGATCCGCATGCGTAGCCCTGTCGATCAGTTCATCCCAGCGCGGAGACAATGGCGCAAACTCCTGCACTGACCTTCGCGGCTGCTGCGGCACACGTCCCGTCAGCATCTCGTACACCACCACCCCTGCGGCAAAAATGTCCGCCCGCTGGTCCACCGCACCCTTGCCCAGAATTTCCGGAGCCACATAATCCGGCGTGCCAAAAGGATTCTCTTCCGCCTCCCCCGTGATCGGCCGCGCGAGCCCGAAGTCAGCCACCTTCACCTGATCATCCTCGCTGATCATGATGTTGCCCGGCTTGATGTCACGATGCAAAATTTTGTGATGATGCGCAAACGCCAGCGCATCACAAAGCTGCATCGCCAGGTTCGCCGCCTTGCGCACCGGAATGCTGCCGTTTTGGATCAGCGTGTGCAGCGTCTGCCCCTCCACCCATTCCATCACCAGGTACAGATGTCCTTCCTTCGTGATCCCAAAGTCATAAACCCCCACGATGTGCGTGTGGTTCAGCTTCGCCATCGCACGCGCCTCCGATTTAAATCGATCCGCAAAGTCCTCCTGCCTGCCAAACTCAGGAGGCAAAATTTTGATCGCCACCAGCCGGTCCAGGCTCACCTGCCGACCCCGATACACCGCCCCCATGCCACCGAAAGCCGCAAGTTTTTCAAACGCATACTGCGGCAGCAACGCCGCCATCTCCTCGACGCTCGGGACGTCAAACGGCGGTAGATGCTGCTGGGCTGAAGATTCCTGGGACATGAAAAAGTCGGCGGACTGTTACCGATACGCACCCGAACAGCGAGTAAAATCACCGCCCACCACTTTGCCAGCAAAGTCAGCACCCTTTGGACTGCATAGCTCTTTCTTAAAACACCGCCGATATTCCTTCGCCCTCGCACAAAAAGAGACTCGGCATGAAAAGCGACGGCCCATTGTGCTTGGGTCTGGTACTTTTATCTCATTTACCCTTGGAGCAGCAGCCAGCCACGTTATTGGCGCAAAAAATGCATAGGAGTCAGACGCGCCAAATCCACCCCGCGCATCTCAGTCAAACAATCCCGCCACATGCTGCGGCATCACCTCCTCATTTTATGCCACACTCCCCAGTCTCCGAAGAAAAACTTATCGGCTTCCCCGCACGCTGTCTCTCGCTGCGTCAAAAGCTCCGCGTCTCAAAACCCGAGCTCGCCCACTGGCTCGGCGTCGGCCGCAGCTACGTCACCGTCTTGGAGAAAGGCCGCCAGGCTCCCTCCAGACCCGTCTTCCAATTGATCGAAAAACTCGAAGCTGCCGCCAATCTCAAACAGCTCGCCATGCACATGCCACAGCCCGACGCCACCACTGCACCCACCGAAATGGCAGGACTCCCTCCCGCAGCCATCGAAGCCCTGGACCGCTTGGTGCAGCAGGAGGAAACATCCGCACCACCTGCGCCCCCCATCGAGCCCCCCGTCATCCGCGAAAAAAATGCGTTCTCACTCCGAGTCGCCGCCCTGCGCGAAAAAATGGGAGTCTCCCGCCCGAAACTCGCCCAGCGCCTCGGCGTTTCCCGCCAGTACGTCACCAAAATCGAAAATGGTGCCCATGCCTCCCTCCCCGTCATCAAGCTCATCGAAAAGCTCGAAGCCGAGATCCAAAACGCCACGGGCATTGCCGCTGCGACGGTGCATGAAAACATCAGCGTAGCCCCCACTGCACCGCAGCCAGCACCCGCTCCAGTTGTGGCAGAAACACCCGCGCCTTCCATTCCCACCGCCCCAGCCCACTGGCCCCCCCGCATCGCCCCCCTGCCCGTGCTCACCATCTCTGCCGCTCGCGATCTCACAGCGCCTGCGCAGGCAGTCTTCGCCGCCACCGAACACTTCCCCTTCAGCGTCAGCGATCCTGATGCCTTCGCCCTCCGTCTCACCGGCGATGCCATGCAGCCCCAGCACCACGAGGGCGAACTCGCCATCCTCTATCCCAACAGCGTCCCCCACACCGGCAACCGCGTCATCGCACGCCTCAGCAACAGCCTCGGCGGCGACGTCCTCTTCCGCGTTTACAGCACCGCAGATCACGGCCACTCCATCGTCCTCTCCAGCCTGAACCCACTCTATCCCCCCGTCACCCTCAGCCCCGAGGAAATCGTCTGGATCTATCCCGTAGCCTCCACCGTGCGTCAGATGCTGCAGTAAGACTGCAAATCGCATAACTCATCGCCATCGAACTGGGTGCACAGCGCCCAGGGTGCGCGGGCCTCCGCGCCCGCAGCAGGTCGTCCGCGTAAAAAGCGTGTTGTTTAACAGCAGTCGCCGCAGACACGCTGGCAAAATGCCACACACTCTTAGCGGCGTTCAAACACTTGTCCGCAGGAGACTGCTGGGCCATGGAGGGCATGACCACCAGCCCCTCCCCATGCTCTCCCGCATCCTCGCCCTTTCTCTCTCTGCAGCCTCGCTCGCCTCCGCCGCAGACATCCACCTCTCCCTCACCGGCCCCATCTCCACCCCTCAGGCCGCACGCGACGCCGCACGCTCAGCCCCCAAGCCCGCACGCATCATCGTCTCCCCCGGCGTCTATACCCTCACCGAAACTCTCACCCTCGGCAAAGAAGACTCCCAGGTGAATTGGGTCGGCACAAACGCCACCTTCACCGCCGGCAAGCCCATCACCGGCTGGCAAAAAACCGACACCGGCCTCTGGAAAGCCCCCCTCCCAGACAAAGCCTGGAAGTTCGAACAGCTCTGGATCAATGGCCGCCGCGCCACCCTCGCCCGCTCGCCCAACAAAGGCTACTACCACATCACCGAAGCCGTCGGCGCAGGCGTGTTCCCAGACCTCAAGGAGAACATGAACTTCCACGCCTTCTCCATCGCCAAAGAGCAGTACGACGTCCTCAAATCAATCCCGCCAGCGGAACGCGACAACGTCCTCCTCACCGTCACCCACGCCTGGGCCGTCGCCCAGTGCCGCATCAAAGACCTCAACGACGAAGTCCTCGCCATCCGCATCAAAGACCGCTCCCGCTACCCCTTCGTCGAGTTCGAGCCCGACCAGCGCTGGTGGGTCGAAAACTTCCGCGCCGCACTCGATGCCCCCGGCGAGTGGTTCCTCGACCGCACCAAAGGCGAAGTCCTCTACCTCCCCCTTCCCGGCGAAGACATGACCACCGCCGAAGTCATCGCCCCCGTCGTGGACAAATTCCTCTCCATCAAAGGCGCGCACGATGTCCGCTTCGAAGGCATCACCTTTCAATACAGCAATCACCTCTACCCCGCCGACGGCCTGCACGATGGCCAGGCCGCCACCACCAGCGATGGCAGCATCGAAATCGAAGACAGCAGCGCCATCCATTTCAAAAATTGCGACATCGCCCACACCGGCCTTCACGCCATCTGGTTCAAAAACGGCTGCTCTGATTCCACCATCACCCACTGCCACCTGCACGACCTCGGCGGCGGCGGCGTCTATGTCGGCGAAATCGCACGCCCCGCCGAAGAGCGCGTCAATCATCATATCACCATCAGCGACTCCATCATCCACCACGGCGGCCGCCTCCACCCCAGCGCCTGCGGCGTCGTCTTCACCCACACCCAGCACTGCGCCGTCACCCAGTGCGACATCGCAGACCTCTACTACACCGGCATCAGCGCCGGATGGAACTGGGGCTATGGCGACACCGCCTCCCGTGAGACCCTCGTCGAAAACAATCACATCCATCACCTCGGCTGGGCCTACCTCAGCGACATGGGCGGCTACTACGGCCTCGGCACCTCCCCCGGCACCATCATCCGCGGCAATCACGTCCACCACGTCGCCAGCCATCGCTACGGCGGCTGGGGCCTCTACAATGACGAAGGCAGCGCCGACACCCTCATGGAAAACAACCTCGTGCATGACACTTGGAACGCCGGATTCCATCAGCACTACGGCTACTTCAATACCGTGCGGAACAACATCTTCGCCTTCGGCCACACCGCCCAGATCCAGGCCTCCCGCAACGAAGCCCGCCTCCGCTTCCGCTACACCAACAACATCGTCGTCTGGGACCCCGCATCACCCCTCCTCGACGGCGGCGAATGGAACTGGAAATTCTACGACAAACCCGAACGCGGCGATCCCAAAGACAGCCTCGTCTTCCGCAAAAACCTCTACTGGCCCACCGACGGCAAAATCCCCGCCACCCTCACCAAAACAAACTTCACCTGGGACGAGTGGCGCAAGATGGGCCGTGACAAAGAAAGCCTCTTTGCCGATCCCCTCTTCGAAGACCTCGCCCAGCGCGACTTCCGCCTCAAGCCCAACTCCCCCGCCGCAAAAATCGGCTTCAAGCCCTGGGACCTCACCCTCGCCGGCGTAGAAAAAACCGACCCCGCATGGCGCACCCTCGCCGCAAAGGGCCACACCTACCCCACCTGGGACACCGACGCCAAACCCTGGCCCGCCCCCGCCTACAAAATCAATCAAGACTTCGAACACGCCGGACTCGGCACCCTCGGCATTCGCGGAGCCAAATACACCCACGAAAACAAAGGCGAATCCATCGCCGTCACCGACGAACTCTCCTCCCCCTTCACACCCGGCTCCAAACGCTGCCTCAAAATCCAAGACGCCCCCGACCTCAAGCACAGCTACGATCCCATCCTCGACATCTACCCCACCACCTGGGACACCGGCACCTTCCACATCGAGTTCGATGTCATGGCACAAAAGGGTGCCGACTGGTTCTTCGAGATCCGCGGCAAAAACGGCGACTTCGGCAACGGCCCCTACCTCCGCTGGCAGAAAGACCAGCTCGTCGCAGGCACCGACGGCAAAGTAAAGCTCGCCACCATCCCCGCCGGCGAATGGTTCCGCGTCTCCCTCACCGCCACCACCGCCTCCGGCAAATGGTCCCTCGAAATCACCCGTCAAGACGGCACCAAACAATCCTTCCCAGATCTGATCTGCAAGCCCGCCTGGACCAACGCCGGCTACCTCCTCTTCAGCGCCCTCGGCACCACCAAAACCGCCTTCTTCATCGACAACCTGAAACTCGATCCAGTCAAATAACCGACTTGCTCCCGAATCAACGAGTTCCACATCGGGCGCGACGTTCGCAGTCGTAGGATGGGTGTGGCGACATCAAATCAAAGACTCTTGCCACCAGCGCCACATCTGGCGCGACGTTCGCGGTCGTAGGATGGGTGTGGCGACAGCCCGCCCGTCCATCAGCGCATGGCCATCATCCATCACGCGCAGCCTCCCAGCGTCGGTCGATTTGCCCCAGCAGCCTCTGGATGACAAGCCACCCCAGCCCACCAAACACACTCAACTCAGGTGAAGGGCAGTCGCGCCATTCAGGCAAGGAACAATCCCCGTAAAACAGTTTCCAAAACCGGCTCCCAAATCGACGGCCAGCTCGCGCCGCTCGGCTCGCGGAAACTTCATCCTCCGCTCTGAACCGCGCAGCGGTGACATATAGCGTTTTCCAAAACAGATTTCCGGATAGAGGAGTATTGCGACGCTCGACGGCGCTTGGAGGACTACTCGCACCGGGCATGCGCATGCCCAGCGAAGGATAGGGCTGGCCGTCCTCAGCCAGCCGCCGTCGAAGCCCATGATCTGCTAGCAAGAAACAGACTGCTAAACGGAAATTAGTTTTGCGAACCACTATAATTCTACATTGTTAGACTTGATCGTCAGGCAGGTTGCTTTCGGCTGACGTCTCAGCGCAGCAAAGTAGCCTTGTTCCTGTGGAACAAGGAACGCTCCGCCTCGCCCTAGACGCTTAACAATGTAGAAATAACGCATCCACGACTATTTCCAATGCATGGAACCGCGTAGCGGTGACACAACGGTAGCCGTGGGTGCCAACCCACGGTTCACGCATCCACAACCGTTTCCAATGCATGGAACCGCGTAGCGGTGACACAAATCCCCGCCTCCGCCCAGCGCATCGAGGCTTGAGTACAAGCTGCCCCACTTCGCTCTCCGCCCCGCATGCCCGGCGTAGGTAGGGCGGGGCAGTCCTCAGCCCGCCGTCGCCGGAGCCCACAATGTCCTTGGCCCGGATCGTGTCGTGATCTGCCAAAAAAAACGAATTTTGTCAGGCGCTATATCGCCATCTCAATCCGCAAACTCCACCAATCCCAAGCCTCAACTCGGCACCATCCACGTCCAACATTTATCTCCACGTTTCTGAAAGTTAGAAAGACAGGCCCTCCACTTCCCTATTGCCTGACATCATCTTGATAACTCCGTTTTTGCGGCACACACCATGATCCACACATCCTCACACTTCCGCATCGGCCTTGCCGGACTTCTTTTCAGCACTGCCCTCAGCACAAGTCCATCTCTGTCGGCAGCGGACAACATGAAACGGTTAGACTTGGGCACCAACGTAACTCTCGAACTGGTCAGCATCCCCGCTGGCGAATTCATGATGGGCAGCTCGCCCGCCGAAAAAGCCTGGGCCACCGGCATCGAAGGAGGCGCGCAGCCCGGGACGGTGCGCGAGTCTTACGAAGGCGAGCAGCCGCGCTTGATGCGGGTGAAAGACGCCTTCTGGATGGGGCGCACCGAAGTCAGCGTGGGTCAGTTCCGCCACTTCGTGGAAGAAACCGGTTATGTAAGCGATGCAGAAAAACCCGGCGGGGAAACTCAGGTCTTCAATCCCGAGTGGAATGGCTACCACCTGACGACGAAAGCAGTACATCCATGGATCTCCATGGCAGGCAAAAGCTGGCGTGACCCAAATTGGGGATTTCCGAACTTGGACGTCTATCCGGTCGTCTGTGTGAGTTACAACGACATGCGGGCATTTTGCCAATGGCTGACGGCAAAGGAAAGCAAAGCCGGCAGGCTCCCCGCAGGCATGGAGTACCGGCTGCCCACAGAAGCAGAATGGGAATATGCCTGCCGCGGCGGCAGCAAGGAGAGCCAGTCTTTTTGGTGGGGCAACGACATCGAAGCCGGACAGGGCAGGCTGAACATTTCCTCCATCGATTTGCTGCCGGGCCGCGACAGGACTTGGCCGCTGGCCAAAGTACCCTGGAGCGACGGCTTTGCATTCGTCTCGCCAGTGGACCACTACGGCGAACAGGGACGCAACGGTTTTGGTCTGGCCGACATGTGCGGCGGAGTCTGGGAATTTGTTCTCGATCACTTTGATGACAAAGGCGGTCATGAAGAACTGCATTTCGAAAACCCAGAACAGCGCTCCGTGTCACGCCCCGTATGCAAAGGCGGAAACTACTTTGATGTCCCCGGCAACGCACGTTGTGCCGTTCGTCTCGGCATCAAAAACGTGACCTATTCCGACTCCCGCGACGGCTTCCGCGTGTGCTTGGGCGTGCCTCGCAGCGTCAAGCCCTGAAGCGGGATGCCACAGCGCCAAATAGCAAGCGGCTCAAATGATAGAGTGATTTTCAAAACAGATTCACGACTCCATTCCGCACGACCCGCATACATTTTGCGGAAATTCGGCCGCAGTTCTGAACCGCGTAGCGGTGACACAATCGTAGCCGTGGGTGCCAGCCCACGGTCGGCGCGTCCATGATCGTTTCCAATCCGTGGAACCGCGTAGCGGTGGCACTAACCTGCCTTGCCTCCCATGTTTCGGCGCTGACCAACGATCACGATGTCCTCCGCATCTTCATCGCTTGCACCCATGCTGAATCCGCGTTGCATCCCACCTTCATCCTCAGCACCTCGCAACATACGACGCTAGGCCAACACGCACTCCCATGAAGCACAGCGTCACCGAGCTCCCCTTCAACCGCTTCCTCGGCCTCGAATCCGCCACGGACCCCACACATCTTCTCCGTCTCCCCGCAGGCCCCCAATACCTCAATCACCTCGGCACCGTCCACGCCAGCGCCCAGCTCGCCCTCGCCGAAGCCTCCAGCGGCGAGTTCCTCCTCCGCACATTCGGCCCCGACTCCGGCGTCATCCCCGTCGTCCGCCGTCTCGAATCCAAATTCCGCAAACCCGCCAACGGCTCCATCACCTCCACCGTTTCCGCGCCACCCGAAACGCTGGAGCAACTGCGCGCCGACCTCGCCGCCAAAGGCCGCGCCATCGTCAGCATCGCCGTTGAACTCCACGACGAATCCGGCGCACACACGCTCTCCGCCACCATCGAGTGGTTCATCACCAAACTCCCATGAACGTCGGCATCTTCATCTTCAACGACATCGAAGTCCTCGACCTCGGCGGCCCCTTTGAAGTCTTCTCCGTCGCCACCCGCGTCAAAGCCCGCCTGGAGCCCGGCTCACTGCCCCCCTTCAACGTCTTCGCCATCGGCGAGACAACCATCCCAATCCGCACCCGTGGCGGACTCATCGTCACTCCCAACCACTCCTTTGCCGATCATCCGCGCATCGACCTCCTCATCATCCCCGGCGGCATCGTGTCAGCAGAACTGACCAAGGAAACCGTGATCTCCTGGATCACTGCAACCGCCGCCCAGGCGAAGACCATTGCCAGCGTATGCACCGGCTCATTCCTGCTCGCCAAAACAGGCCTGCTCAATGGCAAACGCGCCACGACGCATTGGGAGGACATCGACGACATGCAATCCATGTTCCCACAGGTAACCGTGGAAAAAAACGTCCGTTGGGTGGAGCAGGAAAACATCATCACCTCCGCAGGCATTTCCGCCGGCATCGACATGTCCCTCCATCTCGTCTCCCGTCTCGACTCCGAATCCCTCGCCCTCGCCCTCGCCACCGCCAAGCAGATGGACTACCGCTGGCTTCCCAACAACGATGACTCCACACCGAAACCCCTGATGCCATGAGCGTCTCTTGTTCGATGAAAGCGGCCTTCGACACTTGCGACACAATCACCACGATTTGCTCTTCAGCCCCAAAGGGGCGACATATCGTAGCCCAGGGTCAGCCGAGCCTTGGCGAGGCGACCCTGGGTACAATTCATAACGGCCGGGAAGCAAACCCAGCACACCGCTACACCCCAAGCTCACCAGCAGCGTCTGCAATGAGTTCCGCCACACGCAAACCGTGGCGCCACATCCAAGATTCACGCCCTCATCTCAACTGCTTTCCTTTCGTCCCATGAACAAGATCACCGCCACGGACACCGCTCCCGAAGCCCTCGTTCAACAACAGCTCGACGCCTACAACGCCCACGACTTGGACGCTCTGCTGGCCACCTACGCCGAAGACGCGCGCTTGTTCGAACACCCCGCCACGCTGTTAGCCTCTGGCACCACCCAGTTGCGCGAACGCTTCGCCCTGCGTTTCCAAGAGCCCAATCTCCACGCGCATCTGACCCAACGCATCGTCATGGATCGCTTCGTCGTGGACCACGAGATCGTCACCCGAACTTTTCCCGAAGGCACCGGCACCGTCGAACTCATCGCCACCTACGAAGTCATTGACGGCAGAATCATCAACGCCTGGTTCCTCTCCGGCCCCAAGATGCTTGATTCAGTTCAGCCCGCTTTCAAGATGTGAACCTAGCCTCGAAGCCAGTCATCATGAAGAACATCGACCTTAGAGAGATCACATTGCAGAACCTGGATGAAGTGATCGACCTCACGGTGGGCCCCGCTCAAACGAGCCTCGTCGCTGACAATCTCTACTCCATCGCTCAGGCAGGCCTTGATCCTTTGGGATGGTGCCGGGCAGCCTACCTGGATGACCAACCCGTGGGGTTCATGTTCGTCAAAGCATTGAACGAAGGCCGTAACATGTATCTCTGCCGCTTCATGGTGGGTCACCGTCATCAGGGGCAGGGCATCGGATTCTGCATGATGCAGGTGCTGTTGCAGTCGCTCTTCTCATCGACCTCGGTGGACTTGGTGGATCTGGCCGTGTCACGCGAGCCCGGTGGAGCCGAAGGTTTTTACCAGAAGTGCGGCTTCACCGCGACGGACGAGCCTTATCGCGGCGGTTGGCGCATGGTCCTGATGCGCACTCAATTCCAAATGCTCCAGACTGCTCTGGATGCCTAAAAAAGACGGCAGCCCATGAATGATCCCCAACAACTGCCAGCCCCCGTGAAATCCGCTTGGAATCTCGTTCAAGTGGAAGGCTCCTCAGCCCCCGGCTGCGACCTCGTCCGCCAGTGGCTGCGCGAGCACAACTGGGCCGTCAATCCGGCATTCATGACGCTGCTCCACGAACCGCAGCACGACGCCCAGCCCCTCGTCCTCCTCACCCATGCTGATGACAACGTAGTTGGCGGCCTCCTCGCCGAAACCCAGCTCTCCTGGCTCCGCATCTCCATCATGTCCGTCCATCCCGAATGGCGCTCCAAAGGCATCGGCTCCGCCCTGCTCGCAGAAGCCGAACGCCTCGCCCTCGAACGCGGCTGCAAGCACGCCTATGTCGATACCATGGAATATCAGGCACCTCAGTTCTATCTCTCTCACGGCTTCGAACAAGTCGGTAACATCCCCGACTGGGACTCACACGGCCACAGCAAAATGTATTTCTCCAAGTCATTATTGAGACCCGCAAAATAGGGTGTCACGTCGCAATGCCGCTGATGCAGCCCTCTTGTCACTACGCGGAGTTTGAAACACCTGTGCTGAATGGCCATGGCAAGTACATGCCATCTTATGGCATGCTTCAAGCCGCAAGCCTCTCCCTCCGAAAGCGCGTAGCGCTGGCACAACAGTAGCCGTGGGCGCCAGCCCACGGAACCGCATCACCCATGTCTCCCAATTTAGTGGAACCGCGTAGCGGTGCCACAAAATACCGCCACACCCAAATCTGACCGCCAAGCGCTGTCGCGGGTTTTCAAACACCGCCTGGTTCTTGCATTGCCTCCCGGAGGGAGCGTGGAAATTAGCCGGTGGTGAAGCGAGGCTTGCCGAGCGAGAACCACCGGATCACGCGATGCAAGCATGAAGGACCAAGGCCGCATGCCGGAGGTATGCGAGAACCGTGCGCAGATTCATCGAGACCGCTGGCTTGCTTAAGCTTCTCGCCAGCCTCCGGCACACGACTCTGAACATGTTGATGTCGTCTGACTGCTCCGGTGGCTCTCGCTGCACCGCTTCACGGTTTCGCTTGGCCTCCCGCCTTCAACTCCTGAAAATTCACGCGCGAATGCAATATCGAGAGTTTATCACGGCGTTGATATGGCCATGGCTCGAAGCCGTTGACGGTACTATGACGCGCTTCCAGGCTCATCCGATTCTAAAGTGTGGATATAGAGCCCCAATATAGTCGTTCAGTCTCTCCATGAGGCGGTCATACTCATACTCCGTGAGTGCGATGTCAGTCAGAAGATATCGATCTAGTGCGATAAGCCCTCTCCGGTGAAGAAGTAACTGTAACCGCCCGTGATTCCACCGACCAGACAGCGAACCAATCTCTGTCCAAGGATAGAAGCGACGGCCATACTGGACGCCCTGTGAATCTATCCGCAACTCCAGGCGAAAGTCGGTCAGATAGTATCGAATCAGCATGGTGCCGAGAAAAGCGAAGAGACTGGAGATGCCGATTGGAAACAGGCCAACAACCAGCTTGCTGGGATCACGCCAAGCAGCGACCCATTGCGGGACAAGAAGGATAAGAAAGAAGGAAGAGAACGCAACGCACACCATTCCCACGATCAATGTGGAAAGACGCCGATAATGATATGTCGCAGTGTGATAGACTTCTTGCGTCATGGTGGGCGTGTTGAGTGGGGCGAACGTATAAGCTGTGCCGACCGCCGGGGCGGGGGAGAGCGTGGAGACGGGAGGCGGGATAAAGTCATGGAAGCATGGCCGACAGAGCAGCCCCGGCGGTTGGCACCAGCGCCTTGTTCGCTTATTTGTATTTGATTCCAGGGATGCGCCATACATCTCCTAACTTGACCGCTGGAAAGGTAAGCTTGAAATCCAGCTTCGGCTGCTCGCCTTCCTTGGATGCAAAACGAATCACGATCCAATGCGTAGGTGGTATCAGATACTCTAGCTCTTTGCCTTGGAACGAGCCTGGCAGCTTCATCTCCGGAGTATGATCCTTGGTGGTGTGGATCATGGCTTCTGATGCCTGCAAGTTCTGCCTCTCAAAAACGGAAAACAGTGAACTCATCGCTTCGCTAAGTTCCTTCGGCTCGCCCGTGGTGAAGCACAACGCCCTCAACTCTTTCGCTGATTTGGCCTTGGCAGCTAATTCGATCTTGTCGCCAAGCACATCTACCGTCTGCTGCGAATAAGCGAGTCCACAAAGCATCACACAGACAAAGGTCGATATTGTTTTTGTTTTCATGACTTGATTAGAGAACGACCCCATGCTCAGCGGCGGCGGAAGCACAGGCCGTGACAGCCGTAGCCGTTCGCTGCAGCGCATGGTTAGGCGTTGCGGGTTCTTAGTGAAATCTCATGAGGCTACCAGCGATTTAGATGTTCGTTTAGATGTTGGAACGGCGGGAAGAACTTGAACATGAGAAAGCGCCCCGCGACGAAAAGAATGAGTGTTGCGATGCCGAGCGGACG
>NZ_JAQSEA010000191.1 GCF_029946185.1 Prosthecobacter sp. | reverse complement strand
CGTGAGATGAAAATGTGGCTCTGCGATTTCGGTCCCACCAGTTCCGGCCGCGCATGCTCCACATACGCAGCAATCGCTTCGCGTGCCGCTCCTCCCACAGGCGAGAGCCGCGTCTTCGATCCCTTGCCCGTCACCCGAATCCAACCCTCTTCGAGACTAAGGTTTTCCAGCCGCGCATCGGCCAGCTCAGACAACCGCACCCCGCTGGCATAAAACAGCTCCAAAATCGCCCGGTCGCGCCGGTCCAGCGGCTTCGTGCCGTTCACGGACTCGATGAGCTTGCGCACGTCCTGCTCGTTCAAGGAGTGCGGCAGGTGCTTTTCCTGCCTCGGCGGCAGGATCGGGTCCGCAGGATCAGCGGGGATGTGTTTGCGCGCGGTGAGCCAGCGAAAAAAGATTTTCACGGCGATGAGTTCGACGCGCGCGGAGGACGCCGCGATGCCGTCCTTTTTCCTCTGCGCCAGGAAGCCGCTCACGTGCTCCGTCGTCACAGCACCCACGCTGGCAGATTCGTGCTTCGTTTGAAACCACGAGGCAAACGCCTCCAGCACCCGGCGCACCAGGAGCTGATAGTTCGTGGACAGACCCCGCTCGGTCGCCAGGTGGAGGATGAAGCCATCAATGAGTTCCAGCATCATCTTCAGCATGGCACGGATTTGCGCTCCATGAGAATGACAAAAAATCTTGCCCTCAGGCACGGGGGGCGGCAAAGATGCCCCATTATGGCCTCCTACAACAAAGTCATGCTCATCGGCAATCTGACCCGCGACCCCGAAGTGCGCTACACGCCCAAAGGCAGCGCGGTCTGCGACATCGGTCTCGCCGTGAACCGCGTGTACACCTCCGACAGTGGAGAAAAAGTGGAGGAAGTCACTTTCGTGGATGTCGTCCTCTGGGCCAAGATGGCCGAACTCGCCGGCAAGTACCTGCACAAGGGCCGTCCGGTCTTCATCGAAGGCCGTCTGCAGATGGATTCATGGGAAGACAAGCAGACCGGCCAGAAGCGCACCCGTATGCGGGTCGTCGGTGAGCAGATGCAATTTCTCGGCAGCCCTGGTGGCGACCGCGCTCCAGCCGGTGGCGGCGGTGGTGGTGATGAAGAAGGTGGCTACTCCGGTGGCGGAGGAGGTGGTGGTAGTGGCGGCTATTCTGGCGGAGGAGGTGGCGGCGGCGCTGGTGGCGGCGGCGGATACAATCGTCCAGCAGCCCGTCCAGCCCAGCGCCCAGCAGCACCCGCTCAGCAGCGCCCCCCAGCCCAGCGTCCCGCTGCTCCTGCGCAGAACGATGACTTCGGCGAAGGCCCGATCACCGACGGCATGGAAGACGATGACATTCCGTTTTAAGATCTGAAGCAGGCGCTATGCCCTGCTTGATTGGAAGAGAACCTGCTTCTGGGCCGCTATCAGCGGCCCGGTGAATTGCTCTGTCTCCAGCTTGGTTGGTGCGCTTAGCGCTGTCGCTTTGTCGTCGGCGTTTGCCGCCGAGCCTGTGTCCTTCCGCAACGACGTGATGGCTGCCATTTCCAAAGCGGGCTGCAACCTCGGCACCTGCAGACATCACCTGGAGCCTCGCGAACGTGAAAGAGTTTTTGCTGTGCAGGTAAGTGAGTGACGGCTTAATTTTTGGCCTTCATGACCGAAGAAAACGAAGATCGCATTTATCAAGGCGTCCGACGCATGGTCATCTGGGATGAGCCGCGTGTTGACGTCTTTCATCGGCTGGAGGTCAACGGCATCGACCAGGCGCGAGCACAGCATTTGTACCATAAAGCCCGCAGTGAACGAATCGCGATCATCAGGGCCGATGCAATACGCAGAGCAGCGGGTGGACTTGGCCTACTGCTTGCTGGTGCCGGTATCTTTGTCGTGTTTTGGGATGGCTTCGGCGGCATTACCCGTCTGCTTTTTTGCATGTGCGCAGTGGCGGCGGGTTTTGGCACATGGCTCCTTTTCAAAGGCCTGTTTGGCTTCCTTTGCGCTCCTTGGGTGAAGGCGTAATCCCGAACCGTTACCGCATGATGAAGCCGGGACCTCAGAACTTCCCTCTCTCACTTGCCAGCCTGCTTACGCATTGGCACGCAGCCAAGTGAAGCTGCGCTCGGCTTCGCCTTTTTGGTAGGCGATTTCGGCGTCTTTTTTTGCGGGGCCATCGGGGGCTTTGAAGGAGTCGATTTTTTTGCCGCGTTTGGCCATGTCGAGCCAGGCTTTGAACATGGGGGAGTCGCGGTGGTTGGGGAAGATGTTCCAGAATTCGTCTTTCTTCCAGGCGAAGGGGCGGGCGAAGCCGGAGATGGTTTCGATCTGGAGGGGGACGCCGGGGGCGAGCTCGGCGAAGCGTTTGGCGTAGGCTTTGTAGTCAACGAGGCCTTCGCCGACGGCGGTCCACTGGACGACGGCACCGTTTTCGTCCTCCCAGAGCATGCTGTCGCGGACGCTGCTGCAGATGGTGAGTGGGCCGAGGACTTCGAGATGGAGCAGGGGTTCTTCGAGGGCCCAGACGGCGTTGCCGGGGTCGATGTTGGCACCGACGTAGCCTTTGCCGGCGGCTTCGATGAGGGCTTTGAGTTCGTGGGACTGCATGTCGCCGGCGTGATTTTCGACGGCGATCTTGATGCCTTCACCTTCGGCTTTGGACTGGCAGGCCTTGATGGTCTTGACGATTGATTCGATGTGCTTCTGAATGCCGCCGTCGCTGCTGCGGTCTTTCTGATCGCCAAGGTAGCAGCGGGCGACGGGTGAGCCGAGTGTCTTGGCGATGCGGATGGTGAGGCTGAGGTGCTCTTCGGGTGTCCCGTAGGTGTCCTTCCAGCGGTTGGCGGTTTTGCAGACGCAGCCGGTGCCGACGTAGAGTTTCAGTCCGCCGCGATCGGCCTGCTCTTTGAGGCTT
>NZ_JAQSEA010000190.1 GCF_029946185.1 Prosthecobacter sp. | reverse complement strand
CGGTGGTGTGGGAGCCCTGACGGGTGCAATCCCGTCAGGGCCACCCGATCTTTACAAAAAAGCCGGGGTCTTGCGATACCCGGCTTCGTGATTGTGGTGAGGATCTTAATCGTCCTCAGCTTCGGCGGCAGCGGCCTTCTTGCGCTTCTTCTTGCCACCGGCATTGCGGAGAGCCTTTGGAATCGGGTCTTCCTTCTTCTGCAGCGCACGGCGCAGCTTGCGCAGCGCGATGTTTTGCAGCTGACGGATACGTTCGCGCGTGACGCCAAACTCCTGACCGACTTCTTCCAGCGTGCGGGGCTTTTGGCCGGCAAGGCCGAAGCGGGCATCGATGATCTTGCGTTCGCGTTCGTCGAGAACGGTCAGCAAGCCATCAAGCTGGCTGTGCATGTTCTTGTGCGAGAGCAGGTCGAAGGGGGTCTGGGCGTTTTCGTCGCCCACGATTTCGCCGAATTCGGTGCTGTCGTCGTCGCTGATCGGCGCATCGAGCGAAGCTGGGCGCATGGAGGCGACCTTGAGCTGGCTGAGCTTGGCACGATCAATGCCGATTTCTTCGGACAGTTCGTCGTCGGTGGGTTCGCGGCCGAGTTCTTCGGACATCGCCATGGCCACACGGCGCATCTTGCTGATCTTGTCCACCATGTGGACAGGAAGGCGGATGGTCTTGGACTGGTTGGCGAGAGCGCGCTTGATGGACTGTTTGATCCACCAGGCGGCGTAGGTTGAAAGTTTGCCACCCTTGTTCGGGTCGAAGCGTTCCACGGCCTTCATCAGGCCAATGTTACCTTCGGAAATGAGGTCGAGAAGTGGCAGACCGTAGTTGGCGTAATCCTGAGCGATCTTCACCACGAGGCGAAGGTTCGCACGAATCATGTGCGAACGGGCTTCGGGGTCGCCACGTTTGATGCGTTCAGCAAGCTCGACCTCCTGGTCGGGAGTCAGCAAGTCAGTCTTGCCGATCTCACGCAGGTAAATCTTAATGCCTCCGTCAAGTTCCATATAAAGCGTTCTAGGTTGGTAATACGATACAAGGACCAACGTCCTTGCCCCCGACTGGGACGCAGGGGGTAGTCAGTATAAAAGCAATTTTACACTTCGCTCGTGTTTTTTGAGCAAGTTTGCGGCCAGCATAGAAAAATGGACCGAAGAGATGTGACACAAGTGAAGAATAGACAATCTCCGTTCAACTAAACTTTCAGGTGATCGTCAACATCATTTCTAAAAAAAGTTAAGATTTATTAATAAAATTACCTGCAAATCGGCACTTTTTGAGCTTTGAGAGCCACAGGGCGGCCATTTGGGCTTTTTATCTGGGCTGGCAGTTTGTCCTTTCTCGATGAAGCCGCCCGCTTGACACTGCACGCTCCTTCCCCGACTTACTGGTCCCTCAAAATTGCCATGCCCCGCCAAATTTCCTACCGCGAAGCCATCCGTGAAGCCCTTGACGAAGAAATTGCCCGCGATCCCATGGTCGTGGTCATGGGTGAGGAGGTCGCCCAGTATAACGGTGCTTACAAAGTGACTGAAGGCCTCTGGGACAAATGGGGCGACAAGCGTCTGGTGGACACCCCCATCAGCGAGGCTGGTTTCATCGGCATGGGCATCGGTGCTAGCATGCTGGGAGTGCGTCCAGTGATGGAGCTCATGTTCTGGAGCTTCTACACGGTCGCTTGGGATCAAATCGTCAACAACGGTGCCATGGTCCGCTACATGAGCGGCGGCAAGATCAACGTCCCCATCGTCATCCGCGGCCCCGCCAATGGCGGCACCAGCGTCGGCGCCACCCACTCCCACACCCCGGAAAACATCATGGCCAGCTTCCCCGGCATGAAGTGCGTCTGCCCCAGCAACGCCTACGATGCCAAGGGCCTCATGAAAGCCGCCATCCGCGACAATGACCCCGTCATGTTCATGGAGAGCACCAAGCTCTACGGCGAAAAATGGGAAGTCCCCTCCAACGACGAGTTGCCCAATGGCGAACTCTTCATCCCCCTCGGCCTCGCCGATGTGAAGCGTGAAGGCACCGACATCTCCCTCATCGCCCACGGCAAGGCGGTCATCACCTGCCTGGAAGCTGCCAAGATCCTCGAAGAAGAGCACGGCATCAGCGCCGAGGTCGTCGATCTGCGCACCATCCGCCCGCTGGATGAAGACACCATCCTTGCCTCCGTCGCGAAAACGCACCGCGCCATCTACGTCGAAGAAAACAAGCCCTACTGCGGTATCGGTGCCCAGATCGCCTACATGATCCAGGAGCGTATCTTCGACGAACTCGACGCCCCTGTGCAGCGCGTGTGCAGCCTCGACTCCCCTGCGATCTACAGCCCGCCGCTTGAAGCTCTCCAGCTTCCAACCGCCGAAGTCGTCGTCGCCAAAGCGCTCAGCATTTTCTGATCCGCCCCTTCTTGCTCATCTAGAACCTTTTATCTCGTTTTCCTGCCATGCCTAAATTCATCGAAATGCCCAAGCTCAGTGACACCATGACCGAGGGGACCCTCGCCAAATGGACCGTCAAGGAAGGGGACAAAGTCACCGTCGGCAAAGCCATCGCCGACATTGAGACTGACAAGGCCACCATGGAATACGCCAGCCCGTTTGAAGGCGTGCTGCACAAGTTCATCGCCACCCCCGGCGGAAAAGTTCCCCTGGGTGCTCCGCTGGCTGTGATTCTTGAAGACGATGAGGCCGTCCCGGCAGATCTGGATGAACTCATCGCCAAGGCTAAAGCCTCGGCGGCTCCGGCCCCTGCGGCTGAGAAAAAACCTGCCGCATCCGCCACGAAGTCTGCGTCTGCCGGTCCTCGCCTTCCCCAGGCTCCGCAGCACAAGAGCCGTGCTGTCGCTGGCGGTGCCGCTCTCCGCGTCAAAGCCTCCCCGCTCGCCAAAAAGGTCGCGGCGGAGCGTGGTGTCGATCTCCACTCACTCGTCGGCACCGGCCCTGGCGGCCGCATCGTGCGTGACGACGTGGAAAACGCACCTGTCGGCGGCGCTTCCGCCGGCCGTGTGGCAGCCACACCGGCCATCCGCCCTGTCATTGGCCCTGAAGACGAACGCGTGCCTACCAGCAGCATGCGCAACATCATCGCCGAGCGCCTCCTCGCCTCCAAGACGCAGATCCCGCACTTCTACCTGCAGATGGAGATTGATGCCGGCCCGCTCATGTCTTTCCGCGCTCACCTCAATGCTTCTGCCGAGAAGACCGGTGGCAACAAGTACACCGTCAACGACTTCATCCTCAAGTCCGTCATCCGCGCCGCCGAGGCCCAGCCTGCGATCAATGCCGCGTGGGATGGCGATGCCATCGTGAAGTTCAAGTCCGTCGGTCTCAGCGTCGCCATCGCCATTGAAGACGGCCTTGTCACTCCGGTCATCAAGCAGGCGGAAAAGAAAACGCTGCTTCAGATCAGCCAGGGCGTTAAAGATCTCGCCGGCAAGGCCAAGAACAAGAAGCTCAGCCCGGATGACTTTGCAGGCGGCACCATCACCGTCTCAAACCTCGGCGCCTTTGGCATCGACCAGTTCGCCGCCATCATCAATCCACCGCAGGCCGCCATCGTCGCCATCGGCAGCATTCGCTCCGCCCCAGTCGTCAATGACAAGGGCCAGATCGTTGTCGGTCAGCGCATGTGGGTCGGCCTCAGCGGTGACCATCGTGTCGTCGATGGAGCCGTCGCCGCCACCTTCCTCGCCGAAATGCGGAAGCTGCTGGAAAACCCGGCGCTGATGCTGGTTTAAGCCCGCAGGTTTGTCGTAGGATGGGTGTGGCGACAGCCCGCCCGTCCTGAGCGTGTGGCAGGCTCCATGGTGTAATAACGTGCTCGCAGTCGGACGGTTTGGCGGAGCGTGCTGTGGGCATTGAATCATTCTCGCCGCCAAACACATCCAACCTACGCCCAGAACGGCAGGCGGCGTTCCAGCCAGTCGATGTCTTCCTTTTGCAGGAAGCTCACGTAGAGCACCATCATCGCGAGCCAAAACAACACGAGATTGTACGACGTCAGGCTGATGCCCGCGTGCAGGAGAAAGCCTGTGCCAAAGCCATACCACCGCCAGCGGCGGACCATGAGCAGAATGGGAATCAGCAACTCAGTGAGCAGTGTCAGGTACGTGACCACTTTCAGTACAAAGCCATAGTTCAGCACCCAGAGACCGGGCCAGCGCGCATTGTGAGAGAGCAGGAAGAAGCTCATGAATTCCCCGCCCATCCAGTACTCGTTGCCCAGTCTTGCCAGCACCGTCTGCAGGTAAATGACCACCAGTTGCGCCCGCATCAGGGTCAGGCCGTAGCACAGCACCTGTGTCTCCGGCACCATCCGCTTGCGTGCTTTACGAGACCGCCAGGACCAGCAGGCAGGCATCGGCGAGATCAGCACCAGAAAAGCGGTGGAGCGCAACACCTCATCCCAGCCCACCAGCATCAGCGGCGCCCGCATCGCATAGGACACATACCACACATACACGATCACCGCCGCCACCCGCGACCACACCCCGAACAGCAGCAGCAGCATGCCCACGCCGCTGAACAGCATGTAGGTGCTGACCGCCGAAAGGTCATGGCACAGGTCAAACACCGACAGGTAAGCCCCCACCGTGAATTTCCGCACAACCTCCTGATCAATCATCCCGGCGTCAGTGAAGAAGGTCGCCCGATCCGGCCAGATCTGCATCAGGTTCAGCAGAGACACCAGCGCAAACGCGATCCGCACAGCGGCATACACCCGCGCGTCTGCCGGACCTAGAAACAGACCGGTGAAACGGGATGGAAGGCTCTTCACGCTCACCGTCATGGCGTCGGTGGGTTGGCGGTGTTCCTGGCCACGAGCGCACCCAGCCTAAACGGCCCCAGCACCGACGGGCGCTCCACCGCGATCTCTTTGAGCGTGCGCACTCCCAGCAGGCTGCGAGTGTACAACGGCAGCGCCTCAAGGCTCACCTCGGCATCGGGGCCATAACGCCCGGAGCTCAGCAGCGCGGCGGCGGCGCTCTTCATGTAGGATTCGCGAAACACCCCACGGGAGGGGTTGAAGATGGTGTTCATCATCCAGTTGTGGAACCGCACCTGATCGTTCTGGGAAAACCTCCGCAAGCCCGGCAGCACCATGCCCACCAGATGGGGCTTTTGCCCACCCTCCTTGACGACCAGCCGCGCATCGAGGCTGTGCATGTTCGGAATGGTATCAAACATGTTCCAGACCTGATGGCTGCGCGTGATCCGCTCATAAAAGCTGAATACCGGAGTCAGATGAATCCGGTCACGCCAGGGCAGAGGCAGCACGCCGAAAAGCAGAAAGATCAGATGCACCGTGGCAAAAACCACGATCACTTTTTCTCGGCTGGTTAGGGAGGACACACGCATGAGCTGTGCTGCCAAGAAAGAACCGGGATGCCCCGTTCATCAAACGAATAGAACAGCATTCGGAGCATCTCTCCGTCAGCCGAGGGCGACGAACCTCCATCGTTGTATTTGCACGGCTGCCCCCGATTCGCTTATTTTACCAGCATGGAACTGCCCGACGTTATCGAACAATGCCTGAGCCTTCCCGGTGCGGAAGAAACGCAGCCCTTCGGCCCCGAGGCGCTCGTGTACAAAGTCGCCGGCAAGATGTTTGCCGTCACCTCTCCCGACGAGTTTCCCGCTCGCATCAATCTCAAATGCGACCCCGAGCGCGCCATCGAGCTCCGCGATGAACACAAGGGCATCAAACCCGGCTGGCACATGAACAAGAAACACTGGAACACCGTGATGCTGGATGGAACCGTCCCCCCAGCGCTCGTGCGGGAGCTCGTCGCGCATTCCTATCAGCTCGTGGTGGATGCGCTGCCGAAGAAGGTGCGGGAGAAGCTCGGAAAGTAGCCCCGTTGCGCAGCAACGGGTCGTCGCTGAAGCATCCCGGAGGGATGAAAGAAGATAGCCGGTGGTGAAGCGAGGCTTGGCGAGCGAGAACCACCGGACCACGCACACCGCATCCCCTGCTCAAGGGCGCATGCCGGAGGTATGCGAGAAGCGTCTGACACCCAGCGTGAACGAGGAGTCATCAAACAGTTCTCGGCGCTTCAAGGTTCACCCTGGCTACCCTTGTCGGATCTCTTCTGAATGGATCCAAGTGCGAAGGATACTGTGGCGGCAGTCATAATGAGAGATTGGATCGACCGCTCTCAATCGCTTGATCTCTCTCCAAGCAGAATCCCAGTCTATCTCATCAGTGAGAGCAACTCTGGAAGAGGAATCTCCATTTTGTTCGAAGACACGCCAGATGGGCAGGTCGGTTGCAGCAGTTGAATCAAAATAGGCGTCCAAAAAATATGAGAACCAGCCACAATCCATTCCCATGCTTAAGTTTGAAAGACTGATTAATCCCCATGGAGTTTTCGGACCAAAACCAAACTCGCAGTACGCGATACCTGTGTTCGATTGCGGATGACTCAAAACCAGCCAACCAGGAAAAGTTGGGTCGGGGTTTTCTTCATCCCCATATTCCCATTCAAGAAGAACCTCCGTAGGCTCCACGAGAAGACTGCGAATATGAGAGACAACACGAAGATCCTGCAGGCTCGGAATTTCGGCCTCGATGAGTGCTTGAATCGTCGTTGCTGTAAGAGCCATATGGAAATCTGACTATCACCCCACCACCAGTTCCACCGGACAGTGGTCACTCCCGCGGATGTCATCACGGATCGTGCATGACTTCAACGCCGACTTAAGCTTCTCCGAAGCGAGCCAGTAGTCCAGACGCCACCCAATGTTCTTCGTACGCGCCTCCGGCGTGCGCTGCGTCCACCAGGTATACCGCCCCGGATTCGGATCGAACTGGCGGAACACATCAAGGAAGCCGGCGTCGAGGTGCTTGGTGAAGCTGGCACGTTCGTCATCGCTGAAGCCGGGGTTCATGCGATTCGATTTCGGATTGGCGAGATCGATCTCCTGATGCGCGCAGTTCAGGTCGCCGCAGGCGATGACGGGCTTGCTCTTCTCCAGCTTCTTCAAATGGGCGCGATACGCATCATCCCAGGACAGGCGATAACTCAGCCGGGCAAGCTCGGCCTGCGAGTTAGGCGTGTACACATTCACCAAGTAGAAATCGGGAAACTCCACGGTGATCAGCCGCCCTTCGCGGTCATGCTCATCAATGCCGAAGCCCAGCGTGTTCGTCTTGAAAGGCACGCGGCTGAGGATGAGCGTGCCGGAATAGCCCTTCTTCACCGCGCTGTTCCAGACGGCGTTGTAGCCGGTGAACCAGCTCAGATCCACCTGCTCCTCCTGCGCCTTGGTTTCTTGCAAGCAGATGACATCGGCATCGCCATCGAGCATGTATTCGCGGAGACCTTTGCCGAGGGAGGCTCGGATGCCGTTAACGTTGAAGGAGGTGAGTTTCATGGGGGGGGATGTCGAATGACGAATGCGGAAGGACGAATTAGGCCGGAAACTGGGATCGTGAAAGTGAGGAATGGGTGGGGGTTGCGAATCGTGGTGTTCGCAGCTTTGACTGCCGCATGAGTTTTGACCTGCTTGCACCGCATTATCGTTGGATGGAGGCGCTATGTGCCGGTGGGCAGTTGCAGCGCTGCCGCACCGCCTTGCTGACAGCCCTTTCCACACCGCAGCACGTGCTGGTGTACGGCGAAGGCAACGGCCGCTTCCTCCTCGAACTCTGCCGCCATTTTCCCGCCGCACACGTGACGGTGGTGGAAGCCAGCGCGGTGATGATCGATCTCGCCCGCACACGGCTTCAGCGTGCGGGACTGGCCCATGCGTACGTAGAATTCATCCACGCCGATGCTCTCATCTGGCAGCCACCTGTAGCCACATTTGATCTCATCGTCACCTGCTTCTTCCTCGACTGCTTTCGCGCGGATCAATTGCAACAGTTGATCCCCACCATCGCCAGCGCGGCCACTCCGGATGCGCAGTGGTTGCTCGCCGATTTTCAAATCGCCCCCGCAGGCCTGCGGCGTCTCTCCAGCCGGGTGATCGTGGGCTTTCTGTATGCGTTCTTTCGCTGCGTGACACGCTTGTCAGCAAATGAACTGGTGAACGTGGAGCCGTATCTGACGGCGGCGGGATTCACGCGCCATGCGCGGCGTGAGTTCATTCTGGGCCTCTTGTTTTGTGAAGCGCGGCAGCGTTGAGAGATTGCGTCTCATGATCGTCACAGAACTTGCTCAGTGGATGCCAATCCACGCAGATCAAAGCGCATGCGTGTGTGCTTTATCTGCGCATGGACAACAAACCACACTCCCCGAATCGGTGGTTGCTTGCGCTGGGATTCAGCGCCGTGGCAGCCGTCTCATTATCAACCGCCAGCGCCGGCACACCCGCCGCTGCGAAGAATCCCGCCGTCGATGCTTTTGACTGGAAGGAGAACACCATCTCCCCGGTCACAAACCCGATGTATTTTGAAGACCCGGTGATCCGCTCCGAGATCCGCCCCATCTTCATCTATCACAACTTCGACAGCCAGTTTGTCACCGGCCGTGGCAGCGCCCGCGTGGCCGCCGTTCAGTTCCGCTATGCGATCACGGACCGCCTCGCCTTCATCGCCACGCAGGACGGCTACCTGAACATCAATGGCACCGGGGTGAAAGGCGGCGGCTGGATGGATCTGGCGGCTGGTTTTAAATATGCGTTGATCAATGATGTCGAAAACCAGTTCATCCTGACACCGGGCTTCACCTTTCAACTGCCGACAGGTGACAACAAGGTCTTCAATGGCCGTGGTTCAGGCCAGTTCAATCCCTTCGTCTCCTTTGCGAAGGGCTTCGGAGATCTGCACCTCACCGGGAACATCGGTGCGCTCATCCCGATGCTGCGCGCCGAACAGAACACCATGGCGCATTACAGCCTCATGGTGGACTACTACGTCTGCAAATGGTTCATCCCCTTCGCCACGGCGAACTTCTGGACCACGCTCAACAATGCCTCCAACATCCCCGGCCTGCGCAGCAATGGCTATGATGTGATCAACTTCGGCGCGGGCAATGCACGTGGCACCACCCAGGGCATGCTGGGCATTGGTTTCCGCTCACGCATTCAGAAGAATGTCGATCTCGGCTTTGCCTATGAAATGGCGGTCGTGAAACCCTATGGCCTGTCCAACAACCGCTTCACCATGGACATGAGCATCCGTTTCTAATTTCGAGTCTTTTTTTTGTTGGGTCCGAAGGTAAAGTTGAGCCGCGCACAGGGACGAAAGTCCCCGTGCGTTTCTGTTGCGGGCCTGCTGTTTGCGACTGGTGGGGCAGAGGAAAATGATCTAAGTTGCTGATGAGGAGAGCCGTTGCATCATGGCCTCCCTGACCACCATGAAATGCTTCGCTCTTACCCATGCCGCCAGCGCACTTGCGCTGATTCTCGCTCTTAACTCCTGTGGCAAGCAAGAGCAGCCCGCCGCCGCCACGCCGCCACCTGCGCCAGCACCGGTGGCCGCCAAGCCTGTCGCCCCCGTTCCTGCCCCTGCCAAACCCGCAGAGGCGTTGTTTGCCGCTGAACCCGTGGATCTGAACGGATTTGGCAGTGACGAGCATGTTACGCGCGTCGATGAACCGACCCGTGGGGTGATCGTCATTGAGCCCAAGGACATCAAGCACTCCTCCCAGCAGCACTGGGATCAATACGACTGCGAGAGTTTCACTGCCAAACGCTGGGGCCGCTATGAGGTGCGCGTGACCTACACGCTCAGAAATGCCTCGCTGGGCACGCAGTTCCGCTTTGCCCAGCAACCGCTGAAAAAGACGCTCATGGCCACCAGCCAGCCCAAGCGCGTCGTCTATGGGACGGTGTATGTGGAAAAGCCCACCATGTATCCCTTTTCGCTTTATGCCGCCGCCACTGGAACGGAGCCCGGCTTTGAAATCCAAGAGGTGGCCTTTGTGCCTGCGCCTGAAGGCCCCGCGCCCGTGCAGGCTGCGGATGGCAGCATCGTGCTGGACGCCAGCAGCGCCACGACGTGGTCTGAAAGCATGCGCTACGAACCGAAATCCGAGAAAAATTGCCTCGGCTTCTGGACGAGCGAGGACGACTTCGCCGAATGGGATTTCGAAGTCACCAAACCGGGCCGCTACAAAGTGACCGTCGTCCACGGATGCGGCACCGGCAATGAAGGCAGCGAAGTCGCGGTGAAGCTCGGGGAGCAGGAGCTTAAATTCACCGTCAAAGACACCGGAGGCTTCCAGAAGTGGTCCGAAGTAGCCGTCGGTGAAGTAGAGATCAAAAAAGCGGGCAAGATGCGTGTGGTGATTGACCCCGTGTCGAAAACCAAGAGTGCCGTGCTCGACGTCAATAAGGTGGTGCTCACACCGGTGGGCTGAGTCACGCAAGCATGGACTGCGCGCGCACGACCACCCGTGATCCCGAAACCTGGCTCGATCTCGCGCCGGATTTTTCGCAGACCATGGCGCGGCAGGTGCGCGGCTGGATTCAGCGGTGGGAGCCTGACCTCACCGAGTCCATCAAATGGAACATCCTGTGCTTCAGCGGGCGGAAAAACATCTGCGGTCTCAGCGCCTGCCAAAAGCACCTCGGCATTACTTTCTTTCGCGGCACGGAACTGCGCGAGATCACGGATTTGTTTGATGGCGGAGAGGTCAATACCAGCATCCAGACCATTCGCGTCACCAAGCTGGAGAAACTGAATGCAAAGGCCTTGCAGCGCCTGGTGCATGCGGCCGTGGCGCTGGATGCCGATGAATCCGCCAAGCCGCCACTGCCAAAGAACCGTGCCGAATGGCCCATGCCAGCGGCACTTGCCAAAGGCTTGAAGCAAAACCCGGCGGCTGCGGCGGGCTTCAAGGCCATGAGCATTTCCTGCCAGCGCGAGTACAAGGTGTGGATCAGCACCGCAAAGCAGGAGGAAACCATCCAGCGCCGCCTCGGCGAAACACTCCGCGCCCTTGCCACCGGCAAAAAGTGGGCGGAGCGCAAAGAGGCATGAAGATAAGCAGCACTCACGGCACGAACAAAGACAGGCCGGTGGCGCTCGCTCACCAAGCTTCGTCTCAGCCTCGCAGCACCTTACCGGACCAGTTCACCGGCCAGCGCGGTCGCTTCCGCAAGGAAGGCCTCGCCCAGCGGTGAAAGTCGTCCTGTCCAAAGGGCGCCGAAACACAGTGGCGGGAAATCAACCAAGGGGAGTGCTTTCACGTTGGCGGGCAACTCGATGCGTGGATGGCGAAGAATTAATCCTGCGCCGAAACCTTCGACGACGTAGCGCAGCACGAGATCGAAGCTGCCGACTTCGAGGCTGGGGAGCCATTCGAGACCCCGCTGGCGCAAGGAGGTCTGAAATGAACGCGACACCACATCTCGGGCCTCCAAGGTGACGAGGGGCAAGTCGATGCGGTCCTTTTCGAAAATCTGTTCGGCCTTGGTGATGCCGCTCTGCTTTGTAACCAGCAGGACCATGGGCAGCCGGATCAGTTCGCGCGACTCAATGTTGGCCACGGTTTTTTCCATCAGGGTGCCGAACCCAATGTCCACCTCCTGTGCGGCCAGGAGAGACTCAATTTCCTGCTGACGGCCATGGGTGAGCGTGAAATGAAAGCCCTTCACTCGCTGGCGCATGCGCCCAAATAGCTCTGGCAGGTAGTCTCGCTGCACGACCTCTGCGGAGGCAATGCGCAGCCGGTTTTCACCGCCGCCACGCAGGCGATCGGCCATCTCGGTGAGACCGCCGAAGAAGGGCGCGATGAAATCATAGAGCGTCTGCCCCTCGCGCGAGAGCTGGAAGGGGCGGCGCTGGTACAAGGTGACGCCGAGTGCGTCTTCGAGCTGCAGAATCTGGGCGCTGATGGCGGGCTGCTGAATGCCGTAGGGCATGGCCCGGGCGGCAGCACTGACGCCGCCGTGACGTGCCACGTAGTAGAAGAGTTCGAGGTGATGGACGTTCATGCCAGGGAAAGGCTATACGGTTTATCAATGATGCCACGTGGAAATATCAATTTCCCTTGTCTGCCGATCCCTGAGAGACTGCACCATACCTTATGGATGAAATCATTTTCCTTCTCGTGATGATCGGTGGCGCGGTGCTCATCGTGCCCATCATCGCGCTTGTCTTGGCTGCCAAGGCGCGGCGGCGCGTCGAGGAGCTGGGTGCCGAAACCGGCTCACTTCGAGAAAATGCCACGCGCAATATCGAACGCGAGGCACGATTGATCCAGCGTATCGAAGCGCTCGAAGCGGCGAACAAGCAGCCGCAGCAAGCTCCCGCAATGGCTGCGATGGCGGCGTGCGCCCCGCCTGTGGCACCGCGTGAATTCATTGCTGCGCCTGCACCCGTTGCCCCACCAGTCATCGAAGCGGCGTCCACTGCGGAATCAGCACCGCCGCCGATTCCGCTTCCCGCTCCCGTCTTCGCCCAAACACCCGAACCGCCACCCAGCGTTCGCAGTTCGGATTTCAGCCCATCGGTTGCGCTCGAACCACGTCCGGCAGCGGCGCCAAGCATCAATCTGGAGCAGTTCATGGGCGCGAAGCTCTTCGCGTGGGTGGGCGGACTGGCTTTGTTTCTCGGCATCATTTTCTTCGTGAAGCTCAGCATTGAGCGCGGCTGGATTTCGCCGGAACTGCGCACGGCGATTGGCTTTGTCATCGGTGCGGGACTGGTGGGCGCGGGCGTCGTGATCCAGCGCCGCAAGGCGTATGCCACGCTCGCGCATACGCTGTGCGCGACGGGCATTGTGGTGCTCTATGGTGTGAGCTTTGCGGCACATGCGCTGTATCACATTCCGCCGTTTGACCACGCGCTGGTGACGTTTGGGTTGATGACGTTGATCACTGCAACGGCGTTCCTGCTGGCAGTGCGCATGAATGCCCAGGTGGTGGCAGTGCTCGGCATGCTCGGGGGCTTTTTGACACCGATCCTCTGCTCCACAGGTCATGACAATCCTAGCGGGCTGTTCAGCTACATCGCGCTGCTGGATATCGGAGTGCTGGCTGTAGCTAAGAATAAACGGTGGCTGTATCTCACGGCATTGGCTGCAGCTGGCACGATCGTCATGCAGGCGGGGTGGACGGTGAAGTTCTTCCACTCATCGAACTATGCGATGGGTTCGGCGACGTGGATTCCAGTGATCGTGTTTCTGGGCTTTGCTGCGCTGTTCATGCTGGCTGCGTGGTGGTCACGTCAGCGTGCAGATGACGATGCCTTCCCTGCCGGATCGGCGCTGGCGCTGTGCGGCAGTGCGATGCTCGCCGCAGGCTTCTTCCTTGATTTTGGCGCCATCACCGAACGGCCAGCGCTGCTGTACAGCTTTGTGCTTGGCATCAATGCCATTGTTTTGCTCATCGTGTGGCAGCAGCCGCGTGTGGCTAGGGCGCAAGGCATCATCGCCGCAGTCACGTTTCTGCATCTCACGATTTGGACGACGTCGAAACTCAATGCTGAACTGCTGCCGTATGCACTGGGCATTTATCTGGGCTTTGGCATGATGCACACCGCGTTTGCGGTGCTGTGGCAGCGGCGCAGCCAGTCCGCCACGCTCTTCATGAGCTGGACGCCGGTCATTTCGCTGGTGCTGCTGCTCATGCCGGTGCTGTGTCTGGATTCGGTCAGCCTTATGCTGTGGCCGGCGATCTTGCTTGTGGATTTGCTTATCATTGGGCTGGCGGTTTTCACGGGTGCTTTGGTTCCGGTGTTGGCGGCACTGGCACTGACGCTGATCACGGCGGGAGCGTGGCTGTTTCGTCTGCCTTCGAACACCACGGGCGGGCTGGGGCCGTTCCTCATCGTGCTGGGTGGCTTTGCGGTGTTGTTTGGCATCGCCAGCAGCTTGCTTTCGCGCAGGATGCCCAAGGTGCCGTTTGCTTCCATGCTGCCGGTGAGTTCGGCGGTGCTGCCCTTTGCGCTGCTGATTCTCGCCACGCTGCACCTGAATGTGGTGGATCCTTCGCCGGTCTTTGGCCTCGCGCTGCTGCTCACGGTGTTTCTCCTCGGTCTCGCCTGCATCAGCGGAATCACGGTGCTGGTGCCCACGGCGCTGGGCTGTGTGCTGGCGCTTGAGTGGGCGTGGCATCAGCAGAGCTTCAGCGTGGAGCATGCCACCACGCCTCTGCTGTGGTATCTCGGTTTCTATGTGCTCTTCACGGCATTTCCGCTCGTGTTTGAGAAGCTCTTTGCCAGGCGGCAGCTTCCATGGATCGCGTCTGCTGCGGCAGGTTTGGGGACCTTTGGCCTTGTGTATCGTCTCGTGGGTCTGACCTGGCCCAATGAGATGATGGGGCTGCTGCCGGTGGCCTTTGCCATCGCGCCGCTGCTGTGCCTCGTCTTTGTGCTGAAGCAGCACAGCGCGGACAATCCTGCGCGTCTTGCTCAGCTTGCGTGGTTGGGAGGTGTGGCGTTGTTTTTCATCACGCTCATCTTCCCGATCCAGTTTGAGAAGCAGTGGATCACGATTGGCTGGGCGCTGGAAGGTGCGGCGCTGTGCTGGCTTTTCCGCCGGGTGCCGCATCCAGGACTGCGAGGCACGGGCACGGTGCTGCTGGTCGCTTCCTTCGTGCGACTCGCGCTCAATCCTGCGGTGCTGGAATATCAAACGCGGGGAGAGACGGCGATCCTCAACTGGCAGCTGTATGCCTACAGCCTTTCTGCGCTGGCGCTGTTTGCCGCGGCACGCTGGCTCACTCCGCCGAACGATTGCTGGAACAAGGTCAACCTGCGCGGCCTGTTCTGCGCCCTCGGCGGTGTCCTGATTTTTCTGCTGCTGAACATTGAGATCGCGGATGCCTTCACGCCTGCGGGTGAGCGGTCGATCACCTTTGACTTCGATGGGAGTTTTGGCCGTGACATGACTTACACCATCGCGTGGGCCTTGTATGCGCTGGTGCTGCTCATGCTCGGCATCTGGCAGCGCAATGCGCCCACACGGTATGCTGGCATCGGCTTGCTCGCGGCGGCGTTGCTGAAGCTGTTTCTGCATGATCTTGCGAACATTGAAAGCATCTACCGTATTGGTGCGCTGATGGTCGTGGCTGTCATTGCGCTGGCGGCTTCGTTTTTGTATCAGCGTTTTCTGAGTGATGACCTGAAGTGATTTTGGAACTTTAAATTTTTTCAGTGAACGCCATGCGCCCGGAACGAGCTAAAGCTCTGAACTACTTTCTTCCCCACATGAAAACGCCTCTCCTGCTTCTTGCTCTTTGCCTGTCATCGGTTGCCGGGGCGGCTGATTTTGCTGCCTGGACGCATCGTCAAACGGTGCGAATCGCGCAGCCGGGTCTGACGCGCATTGAACTCGAACCGGAGCTGCTGGATGCTTCGAGTGCGAAGGGTGGTGCGGCGTTTCATGATCTGCGGGTCGTCAGTCCAGCGGGCTTGGCGATGCCGTACATCATCGCTTTGCCACGCATCCTCCGGCCTGAGATGGTGAACGCTGCCGGATTTAAGACGACGCTGAATCCGAGCGCCACCGTGCTCGAGTTTCAGCCGCCTGCGGGAAGTACGATCACGGAAGTGCTGCTGCAAACGAATGCGGCGGAGTTTATCAAATCCGCCACGCTAGAGGGTAGCAATGACGGCAGCCAGTGGCAGACACTGGCTAGCAACGAACTGATCTGCCGCCAGAATGGTACAGAGCGTCTGCGCTTCACTTTCGCTGCGGCTGCGTGGAGGCAATTGCGTGTCACCCTGGATGATGCGCGAAGCACACCTGTGGTTTTCACCGGTGCGCAGGTGCGGCGTGATCTGCCGGAATGGCGCACGCTGGCGCAGCCAGTGAGGATGCGTGAGCGCACAGAGACAGCCGGAGAGACGCATCTGAAACTCGACCTGGGCAGCGCGAACCTCTTGCTCGGCAAGGTGCGGCTGCATACGCCTGAACCTGTGTTTCAACGTGATGCTACGCTGCTGGACGCGCGTGCGACGCTCTTCCGTCTCCAGCACGAAGGCCGCAGTGGGGAGGATCTCGACATCGCGGTGCATCAACTGGCCACCACACGAGAAGTCGAACTCGTCATCCGCAATGGCGACAGCCCGCCGCTGAAGATCGAGAGCATCGAGGCCACGCGGCATCCGGTGCCCGTGGTGTTTCAAGCGGATGCTGCGGGTGAATGGCAGCTTTACATTGGCAACGCACAGGCCACTGAGCCGCGCTACGACATCGCTGTGCTCGGTGAGAAACTGCGGGATGCCTCCGCGCAGTCCGCCACGGCCAGTGCTGTGGAGGCCAATGCGGATTTTCGCAAGACTGCCACTGCGCCGGAGGTGGGCGATGTGGGGCCGGAGATCGATATTTCTCCGTGGTCATTTCAACGGCAGGTGCAGTTCAAGGAGCCTGGGGTGATCGTAGTGGAGCTCACCCCAGAGGTTCTCGCACGCATGGCCAATGATCTGCACGATGTGCGCGTGGTGCGTGAGGGGCATCAACTCTCGTTTCTCGCCAACAAACCAGGCTCGCAGCGTGAAGTCGAAGTGGACATTGTGGAGGTGGCTGATCCCAAGGCACCCATGTGGTCCAAATGGGATGTGAAGATGCCGTTTGCCAATTTTCCAGCGAGCGAGTTGCTGCTGGACTCTCCCACGCCCCTGTTCGCACGCACGCTCACCGTCAGTGAGCAGCTGGAGACGGAGAAGGGGCATTTCGAACGCATTTTGAGCAACGCCAACTGGCAGCGCCAGCCCGGCCAGCCGGTGAGCACCTTTCATCTGTCGCTTTACACCGCCCCGCGCACCGCCTTGATGCGCCTTGCAACTGACAATGGCGACAATCCGCGGCTGCAAATCACCTCCGCCCGCGTGCTGTATCCCGTGGTCCGGCTGCTCTTTCGTGTGCCCGACGCCACGCCCGTGCAGATTTGCTACGGCAACCGGCATGCGCCCTACACGCGCTACGATCTCCAGTTTGTGCGCAAGGAATTCGAGAACGCCACCCAAGTCGTCGGGACGCTCGGGGAGGAAGAAAAGCTTCCGGGCTACGAGGCGGACCCACGCCACCCCTCCGGCAACGGCAGCCCCTGGCTGTGGGTCGCACTCGCCTTGGTGGTAGGAGCGCTGCTGTGGGTGGTGGCGAAGATGCTGCCGGGGAAAGCGGAAGGGTGAGAGAGGTCAAGAAGTCAAGGTGGTCAAGAAGGGCGCTGGCACGACTCTTGACGACCTTGACCTCTTGACGGCGCAGCATTTGACCAGTTCCCCTCTTGCAACCTGGGCCCTCATACGGACGTTATCTCATTACCCCCACCATGAGCGATACGACCGGCCAGCCCCCCAAATTTACCAACGCCCTTGCCAAAGAGCGCTCGCCCTACCTGCTGCAGCATGCGCACAATCCGGTGAACTGGCTGCCGTGGGGGGAGGAGGCGTTCAAAAAAGCGAAGGCTGAGGACAAGCCGATCTTTCTCTCCTCCGGCTACTCGACCTGTCACTGGTGCCATGTGATGGAGCGCGAGTCGTTTGAGAACGAGGAGACGGCGAAGCTCATCAATGACAACTTTGTGCCGATCAAAGTGGACCGTGAGGAGCGGCCGGATGTGGACCTGACGTACATGACGTATGTGCAGGCAGCGAGCGGTCACGGTGGCTGGCCGATGAGCGTCTTCCTCACGCCGGAGCTGAAGCCGTTTTACGGTGGCACGTATTACCCGCCTGAGAATACGCCGGGGCGCATTGGTTTCAAAAACCTGCTGAATGAGCTGCATAAGGTGTGGACGGAAGATCGCAAGGGCATTGATGAACGTGCGGCGCGCTCGGTGGAAAAGCTGCAGGACCATCTGGACAACGAAAACACTGCGCTGGACGAGATCAATCACGAGACGCTGGTGCAGAAGGCTTACGATGACCTCTCGGGCTCCTTCGACTACCATGAAGGCGGCTTTGGCAGTGCGCCGAAATTTCCGCGTCCGACGACGCTGAACATGCTGATGCGGGTGCACCGCATCCTCGCGGAGCGGAAGGGCAACGACCGTGAATCTGAGAGCAACTGGGCGATGGAGATGACGGTGAAAACCCTGCGTGGCATGGCGAACGGCGGCATGCGTGACCACATCGGCGGCGGCTTCCATCGCTACAGTGTGGATGGCTACTGGCACATCCCGCATTACGAAAAGATGCTGTACGATCAGGCGCAGTTGCTCACCGCCTACACTGAGGCGTGGCAGCTCACGCAGAATGTGTTTTTTGAAAACATCGTGCGCAGCACCGTGGCCTATGTGAAGCGCGATCTGCGGCAGAAAGACGGCGGCTTTTTCTCCGCCGAAGATGCCGACAGCCTTGCCAGCGCTGATGCCGCACACAAAACCGAAGGTGCTTTCTACGTCTGGACAGCCGCCGAGATCGACGACCTGCTCGGCAAGGAAAACGGCAGCATTTTTCGTTATGCTTACGGCGCACGTCGCGATGGCAACGCACGCCCGGAAAGCGATCCGCAAGGCGAGCTCAAGGGGCTGAATACTCTCTACCGCGCGATCTCCTTCAAGAAGACCGCCGAGTACTTCAAGAAGTCGCCAGAAGAAGTCAAAGGTATCATCGACCAAGGCACTGCCACTCTTTTTGAAGCGCGTGCCAAACGCACGCGCCCGCACCTTGATGACAAAGTTATCGCTGCGTGGAACGGACTCATGATCGCCGGCCTCGCCCGTGCGGGGGCTGCGTCTGGGGATGTTGAGATGATTGCACTGGCTGCTGGTGCGGCGCAGTTTCTGCATGACCAGCTATGCACCACGCCGGGCAAAGAGTTGCACCGCTCCTGGCGCGAAGGCCAGCGCGGCCCCAAGGCTTTTGCCATCGACTACGCCTGCCTCATTCACGGACTGCTTGATCTTTATCAGGCTTCGTTTGAGGTGAAATGGTTGCAATGGGCCACCGCCCTGCAAAGCGAGATGGACACGCTCTTTCTCGACACGAAAAACGGCGGCTACTACAGCGTGCATACAGACATGCCGAACAGCGTCCTGCGCATCAAGGAAGACTATGACGGTGCGGAGCCTTCACCGAATTCTCTCGCGGCGCTCAATCTCGTGCGCCTCAGCGCGTTGCTGGCCAAAGATGCGTGGAAGAAGCAGGCGGAGAAAATTTTCGCGCTGTTTGGCTCGACGCTGCAGAGCAGCCCGTCCTCGGTGCCGGTGATGGCGATTGCGTTTGATATGCATCATCGCGGCAAGCAGCAGATCGTGCTGGCGGGTGATGCTGGCAGCGAGGCGTTCAAGGCGCTTGCTGGCTATCTGCGTCGGCGGTTTCTGCCTACGGCTGTGATTCTGCATGCCGATGGTGGTGTTGGGCAGGAGTGGCTCGCCACCTATAATGAAGCGCTTGGTGGAATGAAGACCGTGAATGGGCAGCCAGCAGCGTATGTTTGCCAGAACTTCACGTGCCAGTCACCGGTGACGACGGTGGAGGGGTTGGAGAGGGTGCTGGGGAAATAGCCTGAAATGAACAAGCCCTATTTGTTGCTCCTTGGGTTGAGCGTAATCACCGGCTGCCATTCGCCAGATTTCCAAAAGGAATCCGCTTGGAACCGCAATTATGAAGCTGAACAAGTTCGTATTGAGAAAGAGGTATCTGAATTGCGGGAGCGCGATAAAAATGCGAAAACAATTTTTTTGGAGCGCTATGGCCGCTATCAGTGCACGCAAGAGGATGTCCCAAAAATGGAAGAATCCAAAGGGCCAGGTCACCGTTTTAAATCGATGCAATTGGGCGATCATTTGACTTTGAAGCTACGGCTCGGAAAAGCCATTTACTCCAATGGAAGTCCTTATGGACCGACGCGCACTGAATCTCGTTATCAGCTTTATTGGGATAACAAATTAGCCGCTGAAGCTGAGAGCCTCTTTTCTGCCGCAAACGAAGGCTCCGCTGAGAACCGTATTTTTTTCAATCCAGAGAGTCAAACGGTCGTGGTCTTTGATGATCTCTGCTGGAGTACTGAACGATTTTTAGTCTTCGAAAAGTTCATCAAGCCCGGCAAAGCCCCCGAATGGACAACTAAGTATTTCGGGGTGCCAGATACACCGAGCGCTGAGCCTTTTCCAGACATGGGCCAGATTTTGGGTGTTGGAAACGGATGTATTTATATGGAAATTAATGGTCAGCCATACGCCTTCCCGTTCGATGACTTCTTAGTGACAAAACTGGAGTTTACCGTTGGCTAAGCCCAAATCGCCCCTTGAGCCCGCCAATACTTCCCGTATTATACAACTATGGTCATTGAGCAACATCCCTCACTTCATTCGCTGAGTGTTGAAGACAAGCTCCAGCTCTCCGAAGAGCTGTGCTTGGATGCGCTGCTTGATGCACAGCGGAACCCAGCATTGAGAGAGCAGGTGCAGCAGCGTCTTCAGGAATACCGCGATGATCCTGACAGCGGAATCTTGTGGGACGATCTCAAAGGAAAGATCCTTTCCCGGCAGAAAGTCGCATGAGTGGAATCATCTGGACTGCGGGAGCCGGGCGCGAGCTTCAGGAAGTCTATGAGCAACTCGAAGACACCCGCGAAAATAACGGTGTCCGTCTGATCGAGGAAGTGCAGCGCATGCTGGAGCTGCTTTCGGCGCAGCCTCAGATGGGCGGCTACTTTGAGAAGCCCACGCGGAAGCTTCTCATCGCGCAACGTTATGGCCTTATTTACTCGCCGGAAGCCCGAGGTGTGGTGGTGCTCTCGTTTGTGGACATGCGGCGTGATTTGCAGCCACTGCGCCAGCGCATTCGAGATTGGTTTCGGCAGGTGTGACAAACCTCGCACTGGACAGTGTGACAAAACTTTGTGATACTTTGGCATCATGAAAACCGCTACCATTCGCGACCTGCGTTATGACTTCGCCAAGCTCGAAGGGTGGCTGCGTTCAGGGGAGGAGATTCAGATCACCAAGCATAACAAGCCGGTGGCGACGCTGGTCAAGGCGAAGCCGGTGAAGAACGCTGCTCCACAGTCACTGCCAGATTTTAAAGCGCGCAGGAAACGCATTTGGGGTGATCGCGTATTCAGCGCACAGGAAGTTGAAGAAATGCGGGCTTTTGAAACGGGTGAACCATGAACGATTACCCAGACACCAGTTTTCTATGCGCCGTTTACCGCGAGCAGGACAATTCGCCCGTGGCGGATGCCTATCGTGACCAGATGACGGCACCGCTTTGTGTCTCGACTTTGCTGGTGTTCGAGTTCCGTCAGGCCATTCGACTGCAAGTTTGGCTGAACGGACAGGATAAAAAGAAGGGGTACAGCCAGAGGGAGGCGGATCAAATGCTCACAGACTGGGAGTCTGACATCGCGGCTGGTCATGTGGCCATTGTCCCGACTGATGCCGATGCTGTGCTGCGCATGGCGGAGCACCTGTCCGACACACACACGGCGCTCACCGGCAATCGCACGCTCGACATTCTCCATATATCCACGGCGAAGCACCTTTCGGCGAAGAATTTCCTCTCGTTTGATGCGAGGCAGAAGAAGCTGGCGAAGGCTGCCGGGTTGAAGACGCCGCTTTAATTCTGCGTTGGCGTGAATCTGATGAGCGCCCGTTTGCCAATGGGGGGCGTATCATTACTCTCGCGCCTCCATGTCTCGTACTGCCAAAAAATCTGCCGCCCGGAAGTCTCTGAACGATGTCATTCGCATTCGCGGGGCGAGGCAGAACAATTTGAAGGGGGTGGATCTGGATCTGCCGCTGGGGAAGCTGAATGTGATCACGGGGCCGAGCGGGTCGGGGAAGTCGTCGCTGGCGTTTGATACGATCTATGCGGAAGGGCAGCGGCGCTATGTGGAGACGTTCTCCCCGTACACGCGGCAGTTCTTTGAGCGGATGGACAAGCCGAAGGTGGATTCCATTGAGGGCATCCCGCCGGCGATTGCCATCGAGCAGGTGAACAACATGCGCAGCACGCGCTCGACGGTGGGGACGATCACGGAGATCAATGACTACCTGAAGATGCTGTTCCCACGCCTGGCGGAGGCGACGTGTCCTTCTTGCCACAGGCCGGTGCGGCCGGAGTCGCCGGAGAGTATTCTCAATGAGCTGCTGAACGCGCATGCGGGCAAGCAGGCGCTGATTTTGTTTCCTGTGGCGGTGCCGAAGGATGCGGTGACGGCGGACTTTGCGGCGTTTCTGCAAGCGCAGGGCTTTCTGCGCGTGTGGCTGTATGGGAATGTGGTGCGTCTGGATGAGGCGGATGCGCTCAAGGGCCGCAAGCTGCCTGCGCAGGTGATGGTGGTGCAGGACCGCGTGGTGCTAGAGGCCAAGCAGCGGTCGCGTGTGAGCGAGGCGCTGGAGGCGGCGCTGCGCTATGGCAAAGGCAAGATGGCGGCGAGCATTGATGATGAGACGCTGCATTTTTCGACCGACTGGAGCTGTGCGGACTGCGGCATCAATCTGCCGGCACCGACGCCGGGCTTGTTCAGTTTTAACAGTCCGATTGGGGCTTGTCCGACGTGTCGGGGCTTTGGCCGCACGCTGGGGCTGGACATGGGCAAGGCGATTCCGGATGAGTCGCTGAGCATCAATCAGGGGCTGGTGCGGCCGTTTCAAGGGAGCACCTATGGCGAGTCGCAGGTCGATCTGGAGAAGGCGGCACGGAAGCGTGGGGTGGACATTCACAAGCCGTTTGAGGATTACTCCAAGGAAGATCGCAAGTGGCTGATCGAAGGCACGCGGGAGGATCCTGAGGACGCTTATAACCGTGGCGAATGGTATGGGGTGCGGGGCTTTTTCAAATGGCAGGAGTCGCGCAGCTACAAGATGCATGTGCGCGTGTTCCTAAGCCGCTACCGTGCCTACACGGAGTGCGGTGACTGCCACGGCGGGCGCTTGAAAAAGGAGGCTTACAATTATCGCATTGGTGAGCACACCATTGCGGATCTGTCACGGCTGCCTGTGAGTGATCTGCATCCGCTGGTGCAGTCGTGGCCGATCAAGGAGAGTGATCATGTGGCGACGATGTTGCGGGGGGAGATCGCAAGCCGCATCAGCTACATGGATCGTGCGGGGCTGGGCTATCTAAATCTGGACCGGCAAACGCGCACGCTGAGTGGTGGCGAGCTGCAGCGCGTGAATCTCACGACGTGCCTGGGTGCCTCGCTGGTGAACACGCTGTTCGTGCTGGATGAGCCGAGCATCGGCCTGCATCCGCGTGATATTGGCCGTCTCATTGGGGTGATGGAAGGGCTGCGCGACAAGGGCAACACGCTGCTGGTGGTGGAGCATGAGGAGGCGGTGATGCGCAGCGCGGACAACTTGATCGACATCGGCCCGGGCCGTGGAGAGAAGGGTGGAGAACTGGTGTTCAGCGGACCGCTCAGCAAGCTGGGGGAGAAGGTGAAGTCGCTGACGGGAGATTATTTATTTGGTAGGAAGAGCGTGCCCATTCCGGCGCAGCGGCGCTCGATCACTCGTGGCAGCGCGGTGGGAGACGCAGGTTCTCCGGTGCCTGCGAAGGCCTCGCGCTCAGCTAAAAGCAAAACAGTCACGCGCGATTCGGCACGCTTTCTTGGCATCCATGGTGCGCGGCAGAACAACCTCAAGAAGCTGGATGTGGACATTCCACTCGGCGTGTTCTGCTGCATCACCGGCGTGAGTGGCTCAGGGAAATCCACGTTGATTCATGATGTGCTGTACCGGAACCTGCAGCGGCTGCGCGGTGAGGTGTGTGAGGAAGAGCCGGGGCGCGTGAGCAAGATCACGGGCTGGGAGCAATTGCATGACGTGGTGATGGTGGATCAGTCGCCACTGGCACGCACGCCGCGCTCAACGCCGGCGGTGTTTCTGGGAGCGTTTGATCACATCCGTACACTGTTCAGCGAGACGGACGATGCGAGGGCGCAGGGCATCATGCCGGGGTTCTTCAGCTTCAATTCCGGCGAGGGGCGCTGCGAACGCTGCGCGGGCAATGGCTTTGAGAAGATCGAGATGCAGTTCCTCAGCGATCTGTATGTGACCTGCCCTGAGTGTGAGGGGAAGCGCTACCAGCCGCATGCTCTGAAGATTTTGCTGCATGACAAAAGCATTCATGATGTGCTCGGCTTGACGGCGGAGGATGCTGTGGCTTGGTTTGCCAGTCCGTTGTTTGAGTCGTCGAAAAAGGCGAAGCAAATTGTCGCTCAGCTGCATCTTTTGAATGAGGCGGGACTTGGCTACTTGAAGCTGGGGCAGCCGCTGAACACGCTTTCGGGTGGTGAGGCGCAGCGCCTGAAACTGATCGGGCACCTGATTGAAAACCCGGCGGGTGCCGCAGCAGGCAGCCTGCTGCTTCTGGATGAACCGACGACGGGCCTGCACTTTGATGACATCGCGTTGCTGGTGAAGCTGCTGCAGCGTCTCGTTGAAGAAGGGCACAGTCTGCTGGTCATTGAGCACAATCTGGAGGTGATCAAATGCGCTGACTGGGTGATTGATCTTGGGCCGGAAGGTGGAGAGGCAGGCGGTGGTTTGGTGATTGCCGGGACGCCGGAAGAGGTGGCGGAGTGTGCGGCTTCGCATACAGGCCGTTATCTCCATGAACTGCTTTCGGGGGCGAAGGGACATGGTGCCAGCCGTGTGGCTGAGACGCCTGGGAGAGACCTCACGCTGCCGCCTGAAAGCAGCAACACGATCAGCATTCGCGGAGCGCGTGAGCACAATCTCAAAAACATCTCGGTGGAGATTCCGCGGGATGAGTTCGTGGTGGTGACGGGGCTGAGCGGGTCGGGCAAATCGTCGCTGGCGTTTGATTTGGTCTTTGCCGAAGGGCAGCGACGCTTTCTGGACAGCATGTCGGTGTATGCGCGGACGTTTGTGGAGCAGATGGAGAAGCCTGAGGTGGATCTCATTACGGGCGTGCCGCCGACGGTGGCCATTGAGCAGCGCATCTCGCGCGGCGGTGGCAAATCAACCGTGGCGACGGTGACGGAGGTGTATCATTTCTTTCGCCTGCTGTATGCGAAGCTGGGCACGCAGTACTGCCCGCATTGCGATGTGCCGGTGAAGAAGCAGAGCGTGCAGGCCATTCTGAAAACGGTGCAGCAGCATCTGCGCAGCGGTGGCGGGCATCTGCTGGCACCGCTGATCAAGGCGCGCAAGGGTTTCCACAGCGAGGTGGCGGAGCATGCGAGCAAGCACGGCATCGAGACACTGCTGGTCGATGGCGAGTTTCGCGACACGATGGGCTTCCAGCGACTGGAACGCTTCAAGGAGCACACGATTGATGCGGTGATCGGCCGTGTGACGAAAAGCGATGATGCCGAGAAACTGCGACCGCTGATCGAGACTGCGCTGAAGATGGGCAAGGGGACGATCAAGCTGCGGCTGAATGACAAGACGATGCACGTGCTGAGCACGGAGATGAGCTGCCCCTCGTGCGGACTGTCGTTTGAAGAGCTGGACCCCCGTTTGTTCAGCTTCAACAGCCCGCATGGCTGGTGCAAGGACTGCCGTGGCTTTGGCCTGAAAGGTCACAAAAGCGATCTGAGCGACCGGCAGCCGGATGTGTCAGTGCTGGAGGCTGAGCTGGAAGAGGAGCGGCGTTTTGCAAGTGCGGATGAGGAGGGAGAGAAGCCGCGTGAGGTGTGCCCGAGCTGCCAGGGCAGCCGCATCAATGAGATCGGCCGTGCGGTGCAACTGCAGGGGACGAAGATTCAGCAGTTCGCGGGATTGACGGCGGGAGATGCGGGCAAGCTGCTGGCGAAGTTTAAGTTCGAAGGCACAGAAGCCATCATCGCGCTCGACATCGTCAAAGAGATCGCCCAGCGCTTGAAGTTCATGCAGGAGGTGGGACTCGGCTATCTTCAGCTCAATCGCAGTGCGGACACGCTGAGCGGTGGCGAGGCGCAGCGGATTCGGTTGTCGGCGCAGCTTGGCAGCAATCTGCGCGGGGTGTTGTATGTGCTGGATGAGCCGACCATTGGACTGCATCCGCGCGACAACGAGAAGCTGCTCGACACGCTGATGGCGCTGCGGGACAAGGGCAACTCGCTGCTGGTGGTGGAGCATGATGATGAGACGATGAAGCGTGCGGACACGATCCTCGATCTCGGGCCGGGCGCGGGCAAATTTGGCGGCCAGATCGTAGCGCAGGGCACGATGGCGCAGATCATGAAGAACAAGAACAGCGTCACGGGTGCGAGCCTGCGCACGCCGATGAAACATCCGGTGCGTGGTTCACGTCGGGAACTGCCAGCGCTGAAAGCCAAGGAAGGCTGGCTGCGCGTGACAGGCGCGACGGCGAACAATTTGAAGAACATCGATGTATCCATCCCGCTGGGTCGGCTGACGGTGCTGACGGGCGTGAGCGGCAGCGGCAAGAGCTCGTTTATGCATGGCGCACTTTCGCCAGCGGTGCGCGAGAAGATCAGCAAGTCGAAGATCAAGGTAGTGAAGGCATGGAAGACGATCAGTGGCTTCGAAAATTTGCAGACGGTGCATGAGGTGGATCAATCACCGATTGGCAAGACCAGCCGCTCGTGTCCGGCGACGTATGTGGGCATTTTGGATGACATCCGTGCGCTGTTTGCGCAGGTGCCGCTGGCGCGGACGCGCGGCTACACGGCGAGCCGTTTCTCCTTCAACACCGAAGGCGGCCGCTGCGAGACCTGCGGCGGCAATGGGGAGATCAAGGTGGAGATGGCCTTTCTGCCGACCACCCGCGTGCATTGCGAGGCCTGCAACGGCCTGCGCTTCAATGGGTCCACGCTGGAGATCGAATACAACGGCAAACACATTGGCGATGTGCTGCGCATGAGCATCACTGAGGCGGCGGAATTTTTCGCGCCGGTGCAGAAGATCGCGCGTCCGCTCAAGCTGCTGGCGGACACTGGCCTAGGTTACTTGCAGCTTGGTCAGCCGAGCCCCACGCTGAGTGGTGGCGAGGCGCAGCGCATCAAGCTGGTGACTGAGTTGCGCAGTGGCGATGGCCGCACGAACAAGGAGCGGCTGAAAGGCATCACCGTGGCTGGGAAGCGCAATTTGTATCTCATTGAGGAGCCGACCATCGGGCTGCACATTCAGGACGTGGCGCGTTTGATCGATGTGCTGCACCGACTGGTGGATGAAGGGCATACGGTGGTCGTCATTGAGCATCACCCGGATGTTTATGCGGAAGCGGATTTCCTCATCGATATTGGGCCCGAGGCCGGTCCAGAAGGTGGTAAGCTGGTGGCAGCGGGTACGCCGGAGCAGGTGAAGAAGTGCAAGGAGAGCCGGACGGCGCGGTTTTTGTGATGGATAGCGGAAGATGAACCCAAGAAAGAGTTCTCATGCTCCGTCGGCTTTCGCATGGGCTCTCACCGACCAACCTCCCGCCGCATACCGGACTGGCAAATCGGGTGCATTGACAGCAAATGGAGGTGGATTGTTCCATGGGGAGTTTTTGGCTTGGTCGGAGTGGTCTTGGCTCTCCTAGTGTCCTCCCCTTGGATTTACGAATCCATTGAGCGTAACATTTTCTATGAGTTCAGATTGAGGCTCGCAGACCATTCCACCGACACTATGACCGCCACAACGGTGGTCCGCATTACATCCGACCTCAAAATTCAAATGGGGGAAGTGATGCTAGACTTCTCTCCCCCTGAAGTACGAACTGAGCATCCATGGGAGCTGTATGAACTGCAAAGGAAACAGAAACTGCAACGGATGCATGATATCCGAGCTGCGGTTCAACGAGAGATCAAGAATATTCCAAGAACGCAGACCATCGCACTTCGTGTCAATTCACATGTGCAGTTGGAGACGATCGCCATCGTCTGGACAAGCATACAGGCCGTTTCAAAGGCGACTTTGTATTTGGATGTGATCAGCACGGGCAAGGCAGAGCCGATTAGGTAGCTCGGATGTTGGTGCTCCTTGCATTCCCACCGCTCCCACCTTTGATTGTGGTCTAACTTTGAACTGAAAGACACATCATGGGCGCACAATGGAAACAGAAATGGCGGGAAATGGCCGCAGACCAGAAGGGGAAGATCACGGGGAAGCTGGTGCGTGAAATCCAGGTGGCGGCGAAGCTGGGCGGGCCCCATCCGGAATACAATGCCCGACTGGCGGCAGCGGTGGCGATTGCGAAGAAACAAAGCGTGACGCGGGACACGATCGAACGCGCGATCTCGAAGGGTTCGGGCACCGGGCCGGATGCGGTGCAGTTTGAAACGACGACGTATGAGGGCTTCACGCCGCACCGGGTGCCGGTGATCGTGGAGTGCCTGACGGACAACAACAACCGCACGTCTTCGGACATTAAGGTGCTGTTCCGTGCGGGCACCATGAGCAAGGTGATGTGGATGTTTGACCATGTGGGCTTGGTCGAGGCACATCACGCGGACAAGACGCTGGACATCGAGGAGGCGGCGCTGGAGGCCGAAGCGGAGAACGTTGAGGCGATGGAAGTCGAGGACGAAGAGGCGGCGGGCCACGTTGGCGCACGTTTTTTCACGCAGCTAACCACGCTGGATGCAGTGACGAAGGCGCTAAAAGCGGCTGGCTGGCAGGTGACGACTTCGGAAATGAGCTATGTGCCGAAGGAATACCCAGAGCTGAGCGATGAGCAGCGCGATGAAATGTTCCAGACCCACTACGCGCTGCAGATCATG
>NZ_JAQSEA010000189.1 GCF_029946185.1 Prosthecobacter sp. | reverse complement strand
AGCAGTGGTGCATCGAGTTTGGCCTGCTGACAAAGGAGCAGGCGGACAAGCTCTGGCGAGATCAAAACCGCCATGCTGAGGAACCTGCACGAGAGGCCAACCGTGTTTATGACCATCGTCTGCGTGCAGTGACCACAGGGGTGGGATCACGGGAATGTGTGGCCGTTTGCCTGCGGCACATCGTCAAGCATCGTGGCTTTGATTATCACCAGACGGAAGAGGGCACCCACCCCTGGGGCGATGAATGGAAGTATGCGGACATTCTCGACTGGTTGCGCAAGACGCCCATCAGCCAGGAATATGCAGACGACCTGCGCCGTGAGATGCGCGATATGCCCGACCTCTTCCCGGAAGAAAAATTGCACGCTCTTTCGCTTGCGATGGACTCTGCCGTGGCACGTTACCAGGACAATCCGGTGGAGAAGATGCTTCGGGAACATTGTGCCGAAAAGGGGCACCCCAATCTGCGAGTGTTCGGCAGAAGGCACAACTTTCCTCGCGAACTTTTGAAGCATCATGCTCATGCCATTTTAACTCATTCTCGGCAGCGGGAGATGATTGCGGCGGACAGGTTCGAAGCAGCCGTTCTGCGCCTGCTCGGCCGCTGTGATGCGAATGGTAACTGGCCTCTGACAGAGCGTATTGGCAGAGGCAAAGAGATGACCGATCCCGGTTGCATCATGGATTACCACCGCCGCACACGCAAGGAGGCGGAGAAACTATGGGAGAATAAGACCGGCAAATGCCCTTATGCACCACTCTTGAGCAAGAGCGGCCATCCGATTGCCCACGATGCGAAACGTTCCCCCAAGCGCGATCTGCGCATCCGCCGCTTCATGCTGCTACAGTTTCTGGCGGAGCGAACCTTTGTGGCATCGAACTACCAGCGCCACTACGCGCACTCTGACACGGTTCGATGGGCGCTGGACTTCCTTGGCACTGACGAAGCTGCGCTGGTAGCCAAAACGGCCCGGCCCAAAGTGGGCATCGCGGAATTAAAAACACGCTGGCGGGAGGCTTTTCAGGTCAGGCTCGCCAAAGACAGTGAATCGCACAACAAGGACTATTTTGTACAGCTCCATGACCTCCTGTGCGCCAAAGCGGGGGACCTTGGTGCCCGTGCCTCCCTCGCAGCCGAGTCGGCCGCCATTTTGTATGCGGTGGCCACATTGCACAGCACGGACTTTGAGGCCAAGGGCGTGCGTGATCGCCTCGCGGGTCTGGGTTACTATCAATGGCGGGTAAACAATGTCTCCAACTGGGGGCTGTATCCACAGGTCGAGTTCCTGCTCGGCGCTCGGCAGCAGTATGATGAAGAGGGGAACAGCCGTGACAGACGCGATAGCGCCAACTGTCGGCGGAGGGGTGCGGACCGCACGCGCTGGGGCTGCTCGCTTGCAGATGACCGCCCGCAGGAGCACGGCATCCTGCGCCGCCTCTTTGCCGGACAGCTCAAAGACGCGCATAGCAGACCCGTCGCCGTGCGGCAGCAGATGAACCGGGCAGACGGTCTGCCAGACTACGTCGTTATCGAGGTGGTCGGCGACATGCCACGCAACAAAGATGACAAACGCGACCTCCAAAATGCGGCGAAGGCCAAACGCAAGGCCAAGGATGGGATCTTTGAGCACCTCCACATCCCAGTGGGAGCCTCGGACGGTTTGAAGAAGAAAGCCCTGCTGTTCGACCAGCAAACGAATGCCGATGGAAAGCTCGTCTGCCCCTACACCGGGAAAGTGCTGGAAGGTTTGACGCCTCATAGCACCGAACTTGAAGTGGAGCATATCTACCCGCAGCAGCGCGGCGGCCTCACCGTCATGAGCAATCTTTGCCTCACCCTGCGCGCCATCAATGCCGCCAAGGGCAATCAGACGCCCTGCGAAATCGCCGGACGAACCATTGATGGCGTCACCTTTCTGCCTTGGGCGGAGATGAAGGCGGCTTTGACCGGTTTTCGTTGGGGCAGCGGGAAACGCAGCATCTTCGAGTGGGATAAACCCGAAGTGCCGGATTTCCAGAACATGACGCGCATGGCGCAGCTTGCACGTCAGCTCAAGGCGGAGATCACCCACTGGCTGGGCATTCGCCGACGTGCGGCGGCTGAGATCGAGGATCCCACGCAATGTGAGGCCGCGATTCAAAAGGAAACCTGGGAGCGCATCGGTACGCCGGTGGGCGGCATGACGCATGCCTGCGCGGAGGTATGGTGTCCGAAGGAGTCCTTCCCCGATTACTGGCGTGAGGTGAAATTCGGCACGCGCACCGACTGGGTCAAAGAGCGCCTATGCCAGCGGCATCATCTCTGGGATGCACTCATTCTTTCTCATATTCCGCCCGGCATTGGCATGAACAACACCTTCTGTGGCGGCATCTTCCGTGTCACACAGCATGAGGAGTCGGGCACGCCTGTGCTGAAACCGCTGCCTCATCTTGGACCCGATTTGGACGCAATGAACAACCGCCATCTCGACGAGTGCTTGGTCATCAGTCCACGACAGCGCCATTCCAAGCAATCCCGCACGCAGGAAACCATTCAATCTCCCGCAGATGGCAATGGACGCCACTGGAGCCGGGAGCCGTTGAGCAAATACACGGCAAAGCCGAACATGACTGAGACGGAGATACTCCAACTACTCAGAGATGCGGGTCTGCCGCCGAAGTCATTCACCACCGGAACCGATGAAGCCGCTGGATTAAAGTATCTGAGTGCATGGTGGAACGAACGGAATCCGGAACGCTTCTCGCTGGCTGAATTGGAAAAGTTCCTGTCGCAAAACAGCATGCTGACACCTGAAGTGAAAGCCTTGCTGCCGGAATGGTGGAAGACGGACGATGGCAAGTCGCCAGCCGAGAAGAAGGTCTCGGCAGCCTCCATTGGTGACTTGTTGAAGAAGGCGGGTAT
>NZ_JAQSEA010000188.1 GCF_029946185.1 Prosthecobacter sp. | reverse complement strand
CGTCGCGGACTTCTGTATGCTTCTCCAGGTAGCGGAAGGCCGCTTCAAATTCGGTGTGCAGTTCCTTTTCACCCACGCCGGAAACGACGCGGCTGCGGGTGCAGTAGCGGCAGTAGCTGGCGCAGCGGTCGGTCACCAGAAACAGGACGCGGTCCGGGTAGCGGTGCACCAGCCCAGGCACAGGCATGTGGCTGTCTTCGCCGCAGGGGTCGCTCATTTCTTCGGGATCTTCCCAAGTCTCCTCAATGCGCGGGATCACCTGCCGGCGGATGGGACAGCCCGGGTCTTCGGGATCGATAAGATTGAAATAATGCGGCGTGATGGCCATCGCCAGCTTGTTGCCAGAGAGCAGCACGCCTGAGCGTTCCTCCTCCGTCAGCGTGAGGTGTTCTTCGAGCTGTTTGAGCGTCGTGATCCTATTTTTGAGCTGCCAGGTGGAGCTGTTCCAGTCGGCGGGAGCGACATTCTTGTCGGACCAATAACCTGGAGCAAAGGAGCGGAATTCCTTCTCAGGCAGCGGGGAGGTGTCTTGCATGTACTGCGGTGTCTGTGGGCGCGGAGGTTAGGCGCGGATGTGTTCGAATGTCAAACGTCCCCTGCGGCAGTTTGGGTGCATTCCTTGCATCGGGGTGCGGGCTTGTCCTGGATGGGTTCGGACTCGAAAGTCCCCGGATGGAGGTGCAAAGGCGTTTGCCGCCCGGCCACAACTCGGCCACACTCGGGGTGATGCCCGACATCGTTCTTGCCACGCTTAACGCCAAATACATCCACAGCTCTTTCGGGCTGCGCTACCTGCTGGCGAACCTGGGACCGCTGCGGGAGCGGGCCTGCATTGCGGAATTTCAGATCAATCAGGCACCGCTGGAAATCGTGGAGGCGGTGCTGGCGCTGGAGCCGCGCATCGTGGGCTTCGGGGTGTACATCTGGAATGTCGTGCAGACGACGGAGGTGCTGGGGATGCTGCGGCGGCTGCGGCCGGAGATCCGCATCGTGCTCGGCGGGCCGGAGGTGTCTTATGAATGGGACGGGCAGGCCATCGTGGCGCTGGCGGACCATGTGATCACGGGGGAGGCGGATCTGAAATTTGCCGAAGTCTGTGCTGTGCTGCTGGGAGAAGATGGGGCTGCGCAGGCAGCTCTGCCGAAGGTGATGCCCGCCGGACTGCCGACGCTGGATCGTGTGGCTCTGCCCTATGATCTTTACACAGAGTCAGACCTAGCTCATCGCATCCTGTATGTGGAGGCTTCGCGAGGCTGCCCGTTCACTTGTGAATTTTGTCTTTCTTCGCTCGATGTGCCGGTGCGTGCCATTGCGATTGAGGCGTTTTTAAAAGCAATGCAGGGGCTGCTGGATCGGGGGGCGCTGACGTTCAAGTTTGTGGATCGCACCTTCAATCTGCACCTGCCGACGAGCATGGCGATCCTGCGCTTTTTCCTGGATCGCTGGCGTGATGGGATGTTCCTGCACTTTGAGATGGTGCCTGACCGGCTGCCGGAGCAACTGCGTGACATCATTCGTGAGTTTCCCGCAGGCGCGGTGCAGTTTGAGGTGGGCATTCAAACCTTTGATGAGGCGACGTCGAAGAACATCAGCCGGCGGCAGAATCTGACTCGGCTGGAGGACAACCTGCGGTTCCTGCGTGATCAAACTGGCATCCATGTACATGCAGACCTCATCGTGGGACTGCCGGGAGAGGACGTGGCGAGTTTTGGACGTGGCTTTGACCGGCTGGTGAAGATGGGGCCGCAGGAGATTCAGGTGGGCATTTTGAAGCGGCTGCGTGGCACGCCGATCGTGCGGCATGATGTGGAGTTTCAAATGAAATACTCCCCGGTGCCGCCCTACGAGATGCTGGAGAACCGCGACATTCCCTTTGTGGAGATGCAGCGCATGCGGCGCTTTGCCCGCTACTGGGACCTGGTGGCCAACAGTGGCAACTTCACCGCCGTGCTGGATCTGCTGTGGCAGCAGGGCGATTCACCCTTTCAGGCCTTCATGGCCTTTGCCGAGAGCCTTTATGCGAAGCTGCGGCGCACGCACCAGATCGCGCTGCCGGTGCTGGCGCAGTCGCTGTTTGATTACCTGACGCAGGAGTGTGCGGTGCCGCCGGACCTCGCGGCTTCAACGATGATGCAGGACTGGAATCGCCTGCCGGGCCGTGAGTCCCTGCGTCTGAGCGGAACGAAGACGGCGGAGCGTGAGCCGCCGAAGCGCAGCACGGCAGGCAGCCGTCAGGCGCGGCATGTGGTGGCATAGTGGTGGCATAGTGGTGCGAATACGATGACCTCAGCAGTTTCCCCGTTTAATTTACTTCACGACCACCCTCGTATTCGAGTGGTGGGCAGTTTTGAGGAACTCGTCATGACGCCCATGTGCGACGGCATCAATGCCTTGTGCTGGCAGCGGACGCTGGCGGGCGATTTCGGTGAGATCGTGGAGAAACTGAGGGTGGGGAAGGGGATCACAAGCATCGATGAGGATCGTCTGCTGGCGCTGGATCTTAGCGACGCGGGCCGGGTGGCGCGTGAAGTGCTGCTGCAAGACTTGGGGCTGCTGCGTGGTCGCGAACTTCAGCCCAGCCTCGACTGCATCAACGGATACGTGAACGAGATCGAGAGCGAACTGCTGCGCACGGATGTGCAGTCATGGCATGTGGACAGTGCGACCGTGGAGGCGGACACCTATTTGTGCACCTACTTCGGGGCTGCCTCCGAGGGACTGCGCAATGAAGAGGCGATGCGGCGGGTGGACGTGCCTGAACTCCGTGAGGAACTATTGGGGCTTTATGATGGAGGAGAGGGGGCGGGGTTTATTGAGTTCCTGAACGAAAATTACCTGGATCTGCATTACAAACCCCTGCCGGATGCCCGGCCGTTTTCTTTTGGACTGGGTCATCTCTGGCGCATC
>NZ_JAQSEA010000187.1:18425-28818 GCF_029946185.1 Prosthecobacter sp. | reverse complement strand
GCGGGCACTGCATGGAAGGTCTGGCACGAGTCCACCGCACGGATGCGCCAGCCCCTTTTGGCATTGCTCGGGGCGCTGGTGTTTGTGCGCCTGCTGATGGTCGGCGGGCGTGACTCGGCCGTGATGTTGATCGGTCATTCACTCGCCGCAGCCACCGGCGGCTGGTGGCAATATCTGGCCGCTTATCTCGGGGCGCTCGGCTCGTTTTTCGCTGGCTCCTGCACCATCTCCAATCTCACCTTTGGCCCCATTCAGGACTCCATCGCCACGCAGATGAGCCTGGAGCGCACCACGATCCTCGCGCTGCAATCGGTTGGTGGTGCAATGGGCAATATGGTCGCCGTCCACAACATCGTCGCCGTCTGCTCCGTGCTCGGCCTGGGCAATGCCGAGGGTGAGATCCTCAAAAAGACCCTGGGGCCGATGCTGATCTACGGCTTGGTGGCCACAGTCGTGACCTTGTTCCTGCACTAAAACACCGCAACCTGCGTACACAAACCATCCGCACATCATGCCACCCATCACCCTCGCCTTCTACGACACCAAACCCTACGACCGTGACTACTTCGGGCGTGCAGCCAATGGTGCCGATTTCATCCTGCACCATCACGAGTTCCGCCTCACGGCTGAGACAGTCAGTACCGCTCAGGGAGCGGATGCAGTGTGCGTTTTCGTCAATGACCGGCTGGACCGGGACTGCCTCACCAAGCTGGCCGCACTCGGTGTGCGGCTGGTGGCGCTGCGCTGCGCAGGTTTTAACAATGTGGATCGTGCGGCAGCGGCCGAGCTGCGCATCACCATCGTGCGTGTGCCAGCGTATTCACCTCACGCCGTCGCTGAGCATACGGTGGCTCTGCTCATGGCGCTGAACCGGAAGATTCACCGCGCCTACAACCGGGTGCGCGAGCAAAATTTCTCGCTCAGCGGCCTCGTCGGCTTTGACCTGCATGGAAAGACCGTCGGCATCATCGGCACTGGCAAGATCGGACGTGTGGCGGCGCAGATTTTTCGTGGATTCGGCTGTCGTGTGCTCGGGTATGACCCGCACCCGATGGACGAATGGGCGGCGGAGCACGGCATCACCTACACCAGCGTGGAAGCGCTGCTGAGTGAGAGTGACGTGGTCAGCCTGCATCTGCCGCTCACAGCGGAGACGCATCACCTGCTCAATGTGGCGTCCATTGCCCTCATGAAGCCAGGAGCCTATCTGGTGAACACCAGCCGAGGCAAGCTCGTGGATAGTGCCGCCGTGATCGACGCGCTCAAGTCCGGCCACCTCGGCGGCGTGGCCCTGGATGTGTATGAGGAAGAGGAGGGCATCTTCTTTGAGGATCACTCCGGCACGGTGCTCCAGGACGATGAACTGGCCCGGCTCATGACTTTCCCAAACGTGCTCATCACCGCCCACCAGGCATTCCTCACGCACGAAGCTCTTTCCGAGATCACGCGTGTGACACTCGACAGCATCACGCGCTTCCGCGATGGCCACGAACCCGTGGCCGAGCGCGTGGTGGCGTGACGTTTTTCATTCATCCAAACCCGCCATCCATCAGCACCATGAAAACCACCCCAAAAGCAGCCGCGAAGAAGGCACCCGCATCCGCTGCCAAGCCGACCAAGAAGCCTGCCCTTGCTACAAAACCTGCCCGCAAACCTACAGCAGCATCGCCAAAGAAACCCGAAGCCGCTTCGCAGATCACGCGTGAGGAGATCGCCACTCGTGCCTACTTCATCTATGTCAGCGCAGGCTGTCCCGAGGGGCAGGAGATGCAGCACTGGCTGGAGGCGGAAGCCCAACTCACCCTTCATTGAACTGACACCATGCCATCCGTCTATGCTGATCCCGCCGTGCGCAGCCGCCTCATCGAGTTTCTCGGCGGGGACACGCTGGATCATGCAACGGCGGCTTACATCACGCAATCGGATGGCTGCCAGTTTGACCAGCGTCAGTTGCGGCCACCGCTTGATCTTGACCACTATCTCACCAGCGAGCTGGACATCGCCCGCTCTATCGCGGATTCCGCTTCCGTGCTGCTGCATCTGGATGTGGAGTATGTGAACTTTGACTCCCCCGCCGAAGCCTATCTCGACCCGTGGCGCACCTTTGATCTTCAGGAGCCGGTGGTGCGCGTGATCGAAACGCTGCTGCTCGGCTGGGGCATCCGTCCGCTGCATCAGATCACCGGCCAGGGGCATCATTTCGTCTGGCGCATCGCGCGGGCCTCCGCGCTGGCGGGCCGCCTCTCCTCGCTATGCCCTGCCCCGGAACTGCTGGATGCCTGCGCGGAACGTGTGCCGCAGGGGCTTGCTGAGATAGCTGACCGCGAGGCGCAGCGCATGTTTGCCGCTGTCTCACTGCTCATGGAACATGTGGCGCACCGTGTGAAGGAAGCCGCCGCGCCGCTGTGTGAATTTCCCGTGGAGATCACCGCAGTGCATGTCGGGCCGAACACGACGAAGCAGCGGGAGATCATCTCCATCGACATCTCCGAATACGGCGACCCGCTGCACACGCGCATGGTGCGCATGCCCTTCACCCACTATCTCAAGCCGTGGGTCAGCGGTCTCGCACGCTCGCTTGGGATTGAGGGAGAAATCCCCACTTTCCGTGCCATTCCACTGCATGAGATCGACATCCGCCAGGCCATCAAGGTGCGCCAGGTGGACGCGGACGTGCGCGACCTCGCCCGCCGTGCTTGCGTGCGCATCCCTGAGCAGGAGAAAGGCACCGAGCGCCTGCTGGAGGACTATCTCAGCTCGCCTTTGCGTCGTTTTCATGAGTATTTCTACTCCGACCAGCATGATGCCAAAGAGCGCTGGCATGAAACTTATGACCGCACGTCCATGGAGTCACTGCCGTCCTGCGTCCGGCATGTTGTGCTCTGGCCCAATGACCTGCTGCTGAAGCCCGCCGGAATGCAGCTCGTCACGCGCTGCCTCCTGGCGGCCGGGTGGCATCCACGGCACATCGCGGGATTCATCCGCTCCAAGTTTGAAAACCCCGCGTTCAACTGGGGCGTGAACTGGGGCGATTATGTGCCCGCGATCCGCGCCGACTTTTACACCCGGCTCTTTGCCGGACTTCATGCCACCGGTCTTGATCCGCTCGTTGACCTGAACTGCACCTCCACGCGTGAGAAAGGTTTCTGTTTTCCTCCAGCGAGCGGGAGCTGCGGCCTAGAGCCCTTGCGCCAAAAGCTTCTCGAACCAAATACACCATGACTCCTCTCTGGCCCATCGGTCTGTCCACCGGCTGCTTTTATCGCCACAGCATCTTCAGCGTGCTCGAAGAAATTCGCGCCAGCGGGTTTCAGGCGATTGAAGTCTGCTCTTTCCCGCAGCACCTCGACTACCACCGTGAGGACGATGTGCACCGCGCAGGAGAGATGATGCGCACGCTCGGCCTGCGCCCCATCTCTTTCCACGCGCCCTTTGCGGACCGTATCGACATCACCGCGCCGGACGACGCGGCCCGCGAGGCCGCCGTGACCGAGCTCATCACCGCCTGCCGCGCCGCCGCGCTGCTCGGCGCGGAAAACATCGTGCTGCATCCCGGCCCCGAACGCGAAGGCCGGCCACCGCAGGAGGAATTTCTCCAGCGCATGCACCACGCCGCCGTTTCACTCAACCGCGTGGCCGCGCATTGCTGCGAGACCGGCGTTCAGCTCCTGTTGGAAAACATGCTGCCGCACCTGCTCTTCGGCCAGACGCGAGACATGATGTACCTCCTCGGCGAGATCAGCACCTGCACCGTCGGCACCTGCCTCGACACCGGCCACGCCCGGCTCAGTGGTGACCTGGGCAACGTCATCCACAAGCTCTCCGGCCACCTCAAGATGGTCCACATCAACGACAATCATGGTGACTGGGATGCCCATCTCATTCCCGGCGATGGCAGCATCGACTGGCCGTGGCTGCTCTCCGAACTCCGGCGCTATCAGTTCCGTGGCGGACTCATCATCGAAATGTCAGCGCGGGAAAATGAGACGGTGGCAGACACCCTCACCCGCGCCCGCCAAGGCAGGGACTTCCTGGCCCATCTTCTGCCTGCAAATGCCAGTCACTCCAACCCACCATGAACACCCCCACATCACACCCCTTCATCAAATGGTTCGCCGACATCACCATCGATGACGTTCCGCTCGTCGGCGGCAAAAATGCCTCGCTCGGCGAGATGGTGCGTGAACTCGCCAGCCAGGGCGTGAAGGTGCCCGACGGCTTCGCCATCACGGCAGAGGCTTTCCGCCATTTCATCCGTGAGGCGCAGCTCGACGAGCGCATCCGTGCCACGCTCGCGGACCTCGACACGCATGACATGGCAAACTTGAGCGAACGCGGCCACGCGGTGCGGCAGGCCATTCTCAGCGCCACGCTGCCGGCTGATTTGCAGACGCTCATTGAGGCGGCCTATCGCCAGTTGCAAGGCGTCAGCACGGTGCCGCTGGATGTCGCGGTGCGCTCCTCAGCCACCGCCGAAGACTTGCCGGATGCGAGCTTCGCCGGACAGCAGGAGACCTATCTGAATGTCCACGGCACCACCGCGCTCCTGGAGACGTGCAAGCGCTGCTTCGCCTCGCTCTTCACCGACCGCGCCATCAGCTACCGCGTGGACAAGGGCTTCGACCATTTCAAGGTCGCGCTCAGCATCGGCGTGCAGCGCATGGTGCGCTCCGATCTCGCCTGCTCCGGTGTCATGTTCACCATTGATACCGAGAGCGGCTTCCGCGACGCGGTGATGATCAGCGCCGCCTATGGCCTCGGCGAAAACGTGGTGCAGGGCTCCGTCACACCGGACGAGTTTCTCGTTTTCAAACCCACGCTGAAGACGGGACACCGCCCCGTATTGCAAAAGACGGTGGGCAGCAAGGAGTTCAAACTCGTCTATGATTCCGGTGGTGGGAAGATGGTGAAAAACATCCCCGTGGCACCCGCGGATCGTGCAAGGCTCGCAATCACGGATGATGAAGTGCTCGAACTCGCCCGCTGGGCCTGCATTGTCGAAGACCACTACTCGGCGAAACGCGGTCAGCACGCGCCGATGGACCTTGAATGGGCCAAGGATGGCATCACCGGCGAGTTGTTCATCGTGCAGGCCCGGCCTGAGACCGTGCAATCGCGCAAGGATCTCGACGTGCTCGAATCCTATGTTTTGAGCAAGCGCAGCACCGTGCTGACCAGCGGGCGCAGCGTCGGTGCCAAGATCGCCACGGGGCGGGTGCGTGTGATCAAAAGCGCCGAGTTCATCGGCCAGTTTCAGGAGGGCGAAGTGCTCGTCACCGACAAGACCGATCCCGACTGGCAGCCCATCATGAAAAAGGCTGCCGGCATCATCACCAATCGCGGCGGGCGTACCTGCCATGCCGCCATCGTCAGCCGCGAGCTCGGCGTGCCGGCCATCGTCGGCACGGAGCACGGCACGGAGGCGCTGAAGGACGGCCAGATGGTCACCGTGAGCTGCGCCGAGGGCGACACCGGCTTTGTTTATGAAAGTGCGCTACCCTTTGAAGTGCAGCGCACCGACCTGAAGGCCCTCGCCAAACCACGCACGAAGGTGATGATGAACCTCGCCAATCCCGAGGAGGCTTTTGCCCTCTCCTTCATCCCGAATGACGGCGTGGGCCTCGCGCGGATGGAGTTCATCATCAGCACCTACATCAAGATTCATCCGCTTGCTTTGATCGACTTCGACAAGCTCGCAGACACCGCCGCCAAAACCGAGATCGAGAAGCTCACCGCTGGCTACACCGACAAGCCGCAGTTCTTCGTCGATAAACTCGCGCAAGGCGTCGCCATGATCGCCGCCGCGTTTTATCCGAAGGAGGTCATCCTGCGCCTCAGCGACTTCAAAACGAACGAGTATGCCAATCTCATCGGCGGCAAGGCCTACGAGCCTGCGGAGGAAAATCCGATGCTCGGCTTCCGTGGTGCCAGCCGTTACTACCACCCGCGCTACCAGGCGGGCTTCGCGCTGGAGTGCCGCGCGGTGAAAAAGGTTCGCGACGAGATGGGCCTCACGAATCTCAAACTGATGATCCCCTTCTGCCGCACCATCGAGGAAGGGATCAAGGTGCAGGCCGAGATGGAAAAACATGGACTAAAGCGCGGGCAGGGCGGCCTGGAGATTTATGTCATGTGCGAGATCCCCGCCAACGTCATCCTCGCCGAGGAGTTCGCCGAACTCTTTGACGGCTTCAGCATCGGCTCGAACGACCTCACCCAGCTCATCCTCGGCGTGGATCGCGACAGCGAGATCGTCGCGCCCATTTTCGACGAACGAAACGCCGCCGTGAAGTCCATGATCACCCGGGTCATCGCCACCTGCCGCGCCAAAGGCCGCAAAATCGGCATCTGCGGCCAGGCCCCGAGTGATTACCCCGAGTTCGCCCAGTTCCTCGTCGAGCAAGGCATCGACAGCATCTCGCTCAATCCCGACACCGTGCTGAAAACGACGCTGGCGATTTTGGAGACGGAGGATGTATTGAAGCACTCATGAAATGGGGGGGGTTGCTCATTCGAGCGACTCTTAAACAATTCTTCATCTCATGTAAGTATGAACGTCATCGCCGCTGAGATCCTCATCGTCCTGCTCCTCATTGCGGCGAACGGTCTCTTTGCCATGGCTGAAATCTCCATCGTTTCGGTTTGCAAGACGCGGCTGCGCAAGCTGACCGAGCAGGGCGATGCGCGGGCGAGGGCCGCGCTGGAGCTGAGCGAGGAGCCAAATCGTTTCCTCTCCACCGTGCAGGTGGGCATCACGCTCATCGGCATTCTGGCGGGTGCCTTCAGCGGTGCGACGATCGCCAAGGTGATCGCCGGAGCGTTGCAGTCGATCCCGGTGCTGGCCCCGTATGCTGAGGCCATCGGCATCGGCGTGGTGGTGCTGGGCCTCACGTTTTTGTCCGTGGTTCTGGGCGAACTGGTGCCGAAGCGGCTGGCTTTGAACAATCCCCTCGGCGTCGCACTGGCGCTGGCGCGGCCCATGCGGCGGTTGTCGCTCATCACTCATCCCGTGGTGAGAGTGCTGGGCGCGACGACAGATGAGGTGCTGCACCTTTTTGGGTTTCGCGCCAGGCCGGAGCCGCCTGTGACAGAGGAGGAAGTGCGCACGCTGGTCGAGCAGGGGCATCACGCTGGAGTGTTCTTCAAGACTGAGAAGGAAATGGTGGAGCAGGCGCTGGTGCTGGACACGAAATGTGTCGGCGACCTCATGACGCAGCGCGCGCAGATCATCTGGCTCAATGCTGCCGACGCCAACGAGGTGAACTGGCGGAAAACCATCGACAGCGGCCATTCCTATTTTCCCGTGTATGAAAACAACCGTGACCAGGTGCTCGGCATGGTGTCCGTGAAGGTGCTATGGGCGCACCTTTCCCTGGCTCAGCCATTCCACCTGCGGGATGTGCTCACCGAGCCGCTGTTCGTACCGGCCAGCATGACGGCGCTCAAGCTCCTGGAAACCTTCAAGCAGAGCCGCAAGCATCTGGCCCTCGTGCCCGATGAGTTCGGCACCGTGCAGGGCCTGGTGACGTTGGTGGATGTGTTCGAGGAGATCGTCGGCGACATTCCATCGTTCGATCAACCGCCGCAACCCCGCATCGTCCTGCGTGACGACGGCTCATGGCTCGTGGATGCCCTGCTGAAACTGGATGAGCTCAAGCCCCTGCTCGGTGTGACGCTGCTGCCCGGCGAGGAGAATGAAAGCTATGAGACTCTGGGCGGCTTCATCCTGCATCAGATGCAGCGCATCCCGCGTGAGGGCGACCACTTCGAGTGGGGCGGTTTCCGCTTTGAGGTGGCCGATGTGGACCGGCACCGGCTCGACAAAATTTTGATTCATCGACCAAAGCCGATGGAACCCGCCGCCGCAGTGCCAGACGGCCCGCGCGCGCCTTAACTCTAAACTTTCCCCGTGACTCCGGCTGCCGCTCCCACCACGCCCGTCCACTGCTGGCATAATCTTGCCATCAGCGACGTGCTCACCCGCCATGCGGCCGCGCCTGACAAAGGGCTCACGCCAAACGAGGCCGTCCGCCGTCTCGCCGAGCATGGACCGAACACGCTGCCCGAGACGAAGCACCGCTCGCTCTGGCGGGTGTTTGCCGGGCAGTTCGCAAGTCCGCTCATTTACATCCTGTACGTCGCGGCGGTGATCACGTTCGCCTAGGGGCATCGTGGCGGTGCGGGCGTGATCCTCGTGGTGGTGTTCGCCAACTCGCTCATCGGCACCGTGCAGGAAGGGCGCGCGGAGCGTTCGATGGAATCACTGCGCAAGCTCTCCGCGCTCAAGGTGCGCGTGCGGCGCAGCGGCAGGGAGGAAAACATCGAGGCGCATGATCTGGTGCCCCGTGTTGTGGTGCTGCTCGCCGCAGGCGATGCGGTGGTGGCGGATGCGCGTCTGCTGGAAGCCGCCGCGCTCGAAGCCGCCGAGGCCGCGCTCACTGCTCGGCCACGTCGGACAGATGGACCCTCCGCGTAACGAGGTGAAAGTCGCCGTCGCCGAATGCCGCGCCGCCGGCATCCGGCCCGTCATGGTCACGGGCGGTCACAAGGCCACAGGCCTCGCCATTGCCACCGCGCTCAGCATCGCACGCGAGGGCGACATCGCCGTGGATGGCGCCGAGTTGGAGAAAATGCCCGCACAAGATCTCCGTGCCAAGCGATACTGCCGCGACGATTCAAAAAGCTCTTGCCCAAAGTTTGAAGCGATCGTTCGTAGGAGTGGGCGGAAACAAACTTGTCTCTCAGATTACCAGCAAACTGCGCTCACCGCAGTACTTCTTCGAAATGACACCGGGCAACGTCAGCTCAGTTTTTGCGGAGTACTAGCCATTCATCAAAACCAATAAATCGCTCCATAGCGCTTCGATGAAGTCACCGATTCCTGCAAGGGGCAGACCTCCTAAATTGCCGAAAATCAAGAACACAAAGGACTGTCCGGAGCCGCCCCAGCGCATGAGGTTGTAACTGAGAAGGGAAAGCCCCTCGCCTGCCGCCGAAGATAGAACAGTGGACAGACCGCCTTCGAATCCGGATTCGCCAGACCAGCCGTCAGCCCCAAGGATAATCAGAAGCGTTTCTGCCATCGACGTTTCAGTGTTGCTGTCCAGACCATTGAACCCGCCGAGTGGTGTCGAGGCGCCGCTGGAGTATCCAAGGGGATACATTCCGAAGGAGAGCTGCGAGTTTGTGCTGAAGAACGGACCGCCAATGATCGTGTCCTCAGGCATGCCACCTGCCCAGCCATCAATGTCGTCCACATAGAGAGTGTCTGAACCGTAGCCGCCGTCCAGGAAATCGTATCCAGCCCCGCCCAGCAAGGTGTCGTTATCAAGGCCGCCTTGAATCAGGTCGTTGTCGGCACCGCCAAAGATTGTGTCGTCACCGGAGCCGCCATCCAGACTGTCTGCTCCGCCTTCGCCGTAAATTATGTCATTGCCTGCTCCACCAAGAATGATGTCGTCACCTTCAACGCGACCATCAAGGACATTAACATTCTCCTCCAGAAGAATGATACCGCGCGGCTGGTGGAGATAGAGGAGAGCTATCTGGCTGTAGTAGCCGTTGTCACCAATGAGGGTGTCGTTGCCTTCACCGCCATCGATGTAATCGCTGCCCGCACCGCCGAATACGAGGTCATCGCCAGCGCCGCTGCGCAGGGTGTCATTTCCACCGAGAGTGTGATCGCTGGTGGTGAGGAAGGTCAGAATACCCGCCGTGGTGAAGGTGGCATTGCCGTTGTCGCCAATGAGGAGATCGGCTCCTGTTCCGGTGGTGATGGTGTCGGCACCGAGGCCGCCAAGGACGATGTTGTTGCCGTCGCCAGCGTCGATGATGTCGTCTCCGCCGATTTCGGGGCTGATGGAGGTGAAGAAGGTGAGAATGCCTGCCGCACTGAAGACGGCGTGGGCATTGTCACCGGCAACGATGTCGTCACCTTCCAGGCTGGTGATGCGATCCGCGCCGAAGCCGCCGATGAGAATGTTATTGCCCGATCCAGCGCTGATGATGTCATCGCCACCGAGGGAAAGCTGGGTGCTGATCATGTCGCTGATGATGGCAGTGCCTGTGGCGCTGTCATAGGTGGCTGTGCCGTTGTCGCCGAGGATCGTGTCATTGCCAGAGCCAGTGGTGATTGTGTCAACGCCCATGCCGCCGAGCACGACGCTGTCTCCGTCTGTCAGCGTGATAATGTCATCGCCACCGGTCGCCGCGAGGGTGTCGCTGGTCTCAATGATTTGTGGTTCGCCCGCTCCGGTCAGGCCGAGCGCCACATAGGTGATCAAACCGTTGTCTCCCAAGACCCAGTGCTTGCCGGTGCCTGCGATGATGGTGTCGAGACCGTCGCCGCCGAGGACAATCTTCGTGCCGTCGCCGGAGGTGATTTCGTCGCTGC
>NZ_JAQSEA010000187.1:1683-18325 GCF_029946185.1 Prosthecobacter sp. | reverse complement strand
GGTGGTTTCAAAGCGCAGCACATTGCCGGCTCCGGTCTGGCCGAGTGCCACGTAGGTGGCGAGGCCGTTGTCGCCGAGGACGATGTGGTTGCCGACGCCGAGATTGATGATGTCTTCGCCGTCGCCGCCGAGGACAATCTTCGTGTCGTCGCCGGAGGTGATGATGTCGTTGCCGCCGAGGTCGGTCAGAGTCGGCTTAGTGTAGGTCGCCACTGAGGCGAAATCCACGCCGTTCGTGTCCATCCGGACGATGCCGTTGTCTCCCAGAATTGTGTCGGAGCCAGTGCCCGTGGTGATCGTGTCCGCGCCCATGCCGCCAAGGACCGTGTTGTTGCCATTGCCTGCATTGATGAAATCATTGCCACCGGTCGATGCCAGGGTGTCCGTGGTTTCGTAGATGATCACGGCTCCTGCGGCATTGAAGGTCAGCTGGCCATTGTCACCAAGAACGATGTCGCGGCCGGTTCCTGTCAGGATGAAGTCACCGTCGAAGGAAGAGGCGAGCGGGTTCGTCAGGGCGCCGCCACCGTTGGCACCGCCGAAGACAATGTTGCTGCCTTCGCCTGCATTGATGAAGTCGTTGCTGCCGACAGCGAGATCGACCGTGCGAATGCTGCCAACGAGATGTGCGAGGCCGTCGGTGATGTCGTTCAGCCCGCCCCAGCCAAGAATCTGGACGACATTCGAATTCGCATCGGTGTATTCCACACGACCACGGTCGCCGAAGATGATGTCGTCACCGCTGCCACCTGTGATGTCGTCTTTGCCCTGACCGCCGAAGATCACCAGCGGCAGAGACGAGCCGGAAGCGTCCACGACATCGTCATCCGTGCGGGAGGTGCCGAGGTAGTCATGGTCAAACGGTCCCTGAGTATTGAGGACAAAGAATCCGTCGGTGGTGGAGTCGAGAGCGACGGTGACATGGTCATTTCCAAGCCCGGTGTTGAGTGTGGTGATGGTCCTGACCGCAAGGCCGCCGACAAGAGGACCGGTGTCCTGGCGTGTGCTGAAAACTGTGACGGTGTCATTGCCGTAGCCGCTCCAGACGGTGATGCCGCCGGCAAAGGTGCCGCTGGCGTTGTAATTGATGTCCGCCGGAGCGAGTCCGCGAATCTGGCTGCTGGTCATCACCACGCTGGAATCACCGACGCGGGAACCGACATCGCTGACCATCAAAAGATTCGTCCCGGAGCCAGCATCAATATTTAGCGTGCCTTGCACCGCATCGAGCGTGCCCTTCATGGAGGTCACTGCGGCAAAGCTCGTGTTGTCAGCCCGAATGCCGGTGACGGAGTAGCTGTAGGCACCCGGGGCCAGAAGATCCTCCTGGTCATTTCTGCCATCCCATGGGGTCGAATATGAGCCAGATGCGGCCGAGACAAGATTCAGACTGGCGAGGGTGAGGTCCAAGGTGCGGACCACGGCTCCAGCGGCATCGCGCACTATGATTTGAACGGAGGAGGCAGGCTCAGGGAGTTCAAAGGCAAGCACTGGGCGGTCATCTCCGCTGAAGGCGATGACGTTGCCGGTCTGGAAGCCGATGGTGCTATTCAGCTGGCCGGCATTGGCGGTGGAGGAGACGAAGATCTGGTCTGCGCCTGCACCGGTGTTCAGATTCGTCACCGCGCTGGTGCCCTGCACGTTGAAGACATCATTTCCTGTTCCGAGTCCGATGGTGAGAGTTTCGATACCGTAGTAGTTGATGCCGTTCTGGCGGGTGGCGACTTCGATGGTGGCGCCTGCATTCAGCGCAGAGGTGTCAACGGAGTGAACGCGTGTCGCGCGATGCGCGCCCTGGAAAGTGACGAGGAACACATTGCCGACCTTGAGAACTGCCACGTTGCTCGTGTGCGGCAGTCCGCCATCTGCATTGCTCGGATTCAGGATAGGCTCAAGGTATTTGGCCAGTTCGTCCGCCGTGACATCGTAACGGATTGGGGCGGTTATGACCGTGGAGTCGCCGAAGAATGTGATCCCGGTGGAATAGGCGGGAAGCGCCTTGGACAGACTGCGCTTGATGGCCGCCACGGTTTCGGCATCCAGCTGGAATTGCAGAGTGAACGTGCCGCTGATGGCATCGATCGTGAAGGTTTGCACGGTGTTCACCTGCGGCAGCGTGGTGCCCTCACGAAGGGTGGCGACCACCGCATTTGCCGAGGAATCAGCACCAGCAGCGAGGCCGGTGGTCTGCAGGGTTTCGCCCCAGGCGAGCTGCGACATGTTTTGCCCGGCCAGATCACCCCCAAAGGTGATGGTGTAGGTGACGGTCTTGGCGCTCTGGCGGTATTTTTCAACGCGGATTCCGGTGGACCCCAACAGGGTGTTCAGCGCGTTTTGGAGATCGCTCGCCTCGATGTCATAACTCAGGGCACCTGTCAAAAGAGTGCCGCTTGAGCCGGCGTAACTCAGCATGAAGCTGCCGGACAGCGCCTGGATGGACACGGTCTGAACTTCACTCACGCCCGGCATGCCGAGCCCCGTCAGAGTCGTAGGAGTGAGAGTTCCGGTGCTGTTCGCGGGATTACCGGAGTCATCCACGTTCAAGACATCGGTGTCACCAGCGCCCACGACGGTGAGGAGGCCGCCGACCTCATTGAGAAGATGCTGCGTGCTGCCCACATTGATTGTGTCATTGCCTGCGCCGGTGTCGAGGATGGTGTGTCCCACGACGGTCTGCACATTGATCAAATCGTTGCCTGCGCCCGTGCGGATGATCGTGGTGCCTTCGTGGGTGGAGGCGATGGTCAGCGTGTCGTTACCGAAGCCGAGGCTGATGTCGAGCACTTCAAGATTGGAGTAGCTGATGCCGCCGAGCAGGGTGCGGTTGCCGATCACGGTGTTCGGACCCATGCCAAGGCCGGTCAGCTGCGTGCTGGTCAGCGTGCCGACGTCGTGCGCGGGGCTGTCCGAGTTGTCCACGATCAGCGTGTCCACCTGATCGGCCTCGTTGACGAGCACGTTCGGATTGATCGGCGCGTAGAAGTAGGAGTCACCGGCTTTCGGAGCGATGCCGTTTGGCCAGCCGCCCACGAATGTCACCGTGGTCAGGTCGGCGGACACTGAGAGGACGCGCATGAATGCACCGGCGGCATCTCCGTCCAGAATCGTGAAGCCGTAGTAGTGGCCGTTCATGCGTGGATCAAATCCGGCGACCAGGCCAAGAGCCGGGTCCACATGCACTGCGGAGGTGTCGGTGATGGAGACATTGCCATTCGACTCAGTCACGGTGCTGATCCTGCCGTCGCGCAGCGGCTTGTTCAGCTCGCCCGGAAGCAGGAAGGGATTGTTCAGCGAGCGGTCAGCACCGACGACGAAACCGCCATTGATGGTGAGCGGTCCGCGAATGGCGTTCACACGCGCCTCCACGGCGGCCACGACCTTGGCATCCCCACCATCGACGATGTTGTTGTCCCTGGCCGTCACGTAAACATTCTGCGCCGTGTCCCAAGTCGTCTCGGTGAACACAATCTGCGGGCGCAGATGGGTGGCGTTCAGCACGGTGAATGAGACCTTGAAGCGGCCGCCGTCAGTCAGCGCCACGGTGAACTTGGCAACATTGACGGCGTCAGGTGTGGAACCGTAAACAGCCGGCAGCAAGGCACGCAGCGCGGTGGCGACATCGGCCAGGGTGTTGCCGTCCTGCGCCACGTAGGTGTAGTTGATCCCATCCAGACGAAGCGTCCAGGTGGTGCCCGACTGCACACTGCCCTTCAGTTCGATCGTCGCGCTGTTCCAGCCGCCGATGACGTTAGGATTGCTGACAACGACGCTGCCATCAGGTGAGATCGAGAACGCGGTGGTGAAGGAGGTGGCCACGCCTGCGATCACACCGCTGTTGATCTGCGCCTGATACACACTGCTGGTGATGGTCAGCTTTGTGCCATCACGCACCACGAGGTAGGTTTCCGCATCTGCCAGAGTCTTGCCATGGATCGCAGTGGTGAGACCCGCTGCCACGTCGGCCAGCGCATCGTTCAGTTGCACGGTGTAGGAGTAGTCCTGTCCGTTGAGGGTCAGGGTCCAGATCTGATCCTTAAGCGGGGATCCGGCCAGCTCCACGACGACGCGTGGCGTGGCCACATTGACCTGGACGCCAGCGCTCTCGCCGTAGTTGGCTTCAGGGACGAAGGCGAGATTGGAATTGTAGGCCCGGGTGATCTGTGGCAGCACGTCGATGGTGACAGTCGTGCCAGTCGCAGGAGCGCGTGTGAGCACCATGGAGTAAGAGTCTCCGACCGGGGTATAACCGCTGAACTCATCCCGGAGGTGGTATTCGATTTTGAACTTGCTGGTGTTGTCCACGCCCGTCCATTCCTGATCCACCGTGTAGGTGTTGTTCTTGGCGTCGTAGGCAAGAATCGTCCCAGTCTGGCCAACACCGCCGCCATCAACGATGGTGATTTGTTTGCCCACGAGTTCGATCGCGTCCGTGTTGGTGTCATGGCGCTGGACTGAAACATTGAGTTCGTAGGACATGCCGGCCGCGACTCCGATGTACGTGTCAGGGATGCTGGCATCATCAAAATGGCGATACGTGCCGACCCTTACGATGTAGGTGTCTGCGACCGTGAAGTTATGAGTGAGGAAGGGATCCAGTGCACTGGAGCTGCCCGAGTCGATCAGGCCGCCAGCAGCCACACCGATGTTCTTGGGTATCCCCACAACAGGGAGGCCGGTGGTCGCGCTGAAGATTTCCAGATAGAGGCTGTCTGTGTAGAAATTGAGCACCGGGGCCCACCAATACCCGCCCACCACGGCACCGCGCAGGATTGTCCCATGGTCAATATCGAAGAGGGCTTTGACCACACCGCCACCCACGGAAACCTCAGCCGTCATGCCAGTGAACCATGCCTTCGAGGTTCTCGTCACCGGATTTTTCGGTGTGATCGTGAGTGTGGAGCCGCTGCGTGTTGCGGCATAGACGTCGCTGTAAGCGTTGATCTCATCCTTCAAGGCCTCAGCCACCTTGTTGAGTGTTTCACCGTCCTTGGAGGTGTAGATAAACTCGTGGCCGTTCAGCTTGATGGACCAGACGTCTCCTTCAGTGACCGTGAGAGCCGGATCGAACGAAAGAATCACGGTGGAGTAGTGCGGCCGCAGATTGTCGAGGTTGTCGGCATTGGCTGGCGTATCGCCGAGCAGTTCGGTGGTGCGATTGCGGGTCTGCTGAATGAGCGTGACGGGAACCAACGCGCCAGTGGAGCTGTGGAATGTCAGGGCGGTGCCGCCGCTTGGATTTGTGACCACGTAACCGTTGAGAGCGGAAGTTAACCGGTTGTCATAGAAGTCTTGCGCAATCTGCCCGAGACCGTTCGCCGAAGCAGTCTGCGTGATCGTCTGCCCGCCAATGATGAGCGCCCAGACATCTCCCGTCGTCGAAGCGCCGCCTGCGCCACCGGTGAAGCGGATGGTCTGCGACCACTGGCCTGGATAGGTTCCGCTGATGAGCGCGGTCGTCGCGACTGTGGTCCCTGTGACTGTCAGTGTGGCCTTCACGCCCGTTGCATCCGTGAAGTTCAGCACCGAGCCCGTGGCGGTCGCGCCTGTGATCAAGTTCGCGAGGCCTTTGGCCACGTCGTTGAGATCGATGGTGCTGCCCGCGACTGTATTGGTCACCACGTAGGACAGGCTGTCCACCACGGTGCCGTCTGGCCGCGTGAGCACCAGCTGCCAGGTGTCACCCAGATTCACGCTGGTCAAAGCTGGGGTGGCGAACTGGATGTTTGCGCTGCTCCAGTGACTGACGACGCTGCCGGTACCGACACTCATTGCTCCGCTAACTGCAGCGGCAACAACTGAGAAGGATGCGGTGAAAGAAGAACCGTCGTTGCGGACGATGTTCAGGCGCTGTGTGGGCCCGGCACCCACCGTGGTCTGGACGACCGTGAAGCCGGATGCCCCGTTGCTGTCGAACTGGGTTTGAAAGTAGCTTGCGATGTCTGTCAGCGTGGTCGTGGACCCGACTGTGATGGATTTTTCAGGCTGTCCATTGAGCCCGAGGCTCCATACCTGACCGGGTATCAAGGTGGCTGCCAGACTGGAGAAGTCGAGATTCACCACCGCCCAGGCTGTGGCATCACGCACGATGACTGCTGCAGGAGCGCTGTTGTTCAGGGATGCCGTGAAGTCCGCATTGTCGCTGGTGATGGTCAGCTTGCCTGCAGCATACGTGACCGTGAATGCGGCTGGAACATGCGGTGTGGTGTCATTGCGAACGGCTGTGGCCAGTGCATTGCCGACATCATCGATGGTTGGCGTTCCGGTGGAGGCTGTCGTGAAGACATAACCCACGCCGTTCAATGTGAGGGTCCATGCCTGGCCTGTGCTGACGGTGAGGCCCGTGAGGCTGATGGTCGCGTTAACAATCGAATGCACGCTGCCTGCGGCTTGAGTGATGTCTCCCACGACCTGTGCAGCCACCACTGGCAACATTTCGACCTTGATGCCCGCTGCCTGGGTGAGGGTCAGAACGCTGCCCGTGCGGGTGGCGATGCCGCCAATCGCCCGCTTCAGGCCTTCAGCAATGTCAGTGAGATTCAAGCCGTCGGATCCAACCAGATCGCCATCGGAGTCAACGCTTCCGTTTCCATCCGAATCGCCGACTACGTAGTCATAGGTGTTGATCGTCGTGCCGTCAGCCTGCGTGACGCGCACGGACCAGGTCTCACCGAGCATAGGCGTTCCGGTGAAGGTGATGTTGACCAGAGAGTAGTAGCTTGCGGTCCCGGTCGTCGTCTGCGACCCGCCAGAAGGAGCCGCAGCGACGGTGACGTTCACGGTGAATGGGACGTTCGCAAATCCGCTGGTGCGAACAATGGTCAGCGTGTCACTGCCCGGCGCTTTGGGAGCCAGTGTGTAGCCTGCAGCTGCCGAGAAGTGAGCGATCACCTGAGCCAGAGTTTCGACGGTGCCGTTGCTCTGACCCACAGTCGAAGTGCTGGTCACCGTGCCACCCGCATCAGTCAGCGTGAGGGTCCAGATCTGGTTGTGTTGCACGGTGCCACCGAAACGGATCTCAGCCTGGGTCACTGCCAGGCTCTCAACGGTGGTGGGCGAACCTGGGGTGACGTTTGCAGCGGCATTCTGTACCGCCGTGCCGCTGATGACGGCGGTGCCGGTGGGATTCGTGCCTGTGACGGCGAAGGCGACGTTTGCTCCACCCAAACCGGTGATGGTCAGCGTGTGAGTGGTCGAATTGTAGGTGGCTGCGCCTGCGGCCACGCTGCCATCGAGCTCAGCAAGAGCCTGCCCGAGTTCGTCAAGCGTCAGAGCGGTGCTGAGAGTGAGGCTGTAAGGGGTGGCAGTGCCATTGATCAGCACGGACCAAGTCTCACCAAGATGAGGTGTGCCGCCCAGAGCGAGGTTCACGATGTCAAAGGACACACTGGAAACTGTGGAGACCTGATTGGTCACGGTTCCGGCCGAGGCGATTTTCTGAACCAGCTTGATCCAGAAGCCGTTCGGGTCGGTGATCGTCAGGGAACCTGCATCTGCCACCAGGGTGTAGGTCGGAACTGCGCCGCCGGTGAAGCTGCTGATGACGGATTCAAAGTCTGCCTGAATACCCGCAGCCACCTGGGTGAGGGTATCACCCTGCACGGCGGTGTAGGAGAACTGGCGGCCATTGATTTCCACCGTCCACTGATCTCCGACAGCGACTGCGCCCTTCAGCGTCACAGCCACCAGAGAGTAGTAGTCGTGGTTCGCGTTGTCATTGAAACTGCCTGTGAAGCTGCCGGCCGGGCGGTTGAGCATCTCTTCCGTGATGACGAAGCGGTACTCGTCATAGGTTCCGTTTCCGGAGCCGAGAATGGTTACGTAGGGGACTGCGGAGGTGATGGTGGAGCCATCGCCGATGTCAGCGTTATCAAAGGTAAACCAGAGGCCGGGGCTGTTGATGTCCTGAGCGGCTGATCCGGATGTGGAGCCGGAGTTTTGCTGGGAGGCGTCTTGCAGGCTTTCGTTTTCCAGGACCGGATAAGGGGCGAAGGTAAAGCTGGCCGTCTCGTGGTAAGGGAGGGAGATATTCAGATCATAGCTGACTCCCTTTGGCAGACCGATTGAATGACTGACTTCAACCTTGGGCCCGAGCCAGTTGATCACTTCCACCAGATAGGTGCCTGCCGTGGTGAGTGTCTTCGAGAGCTTGCCGTCGAGCTGGGTGATGCTGCCGGGATCCAGCACTGGATTCAACTCGTCACTGACCGCAACGAGCGTCGGGACCAAGGCACCACCGGCATCAGGCACCAACTTGTAGAGACGAAGCTGAGAAGCCCAATAGACGCCGTAGTTCTCGTAGCCGTGGTCGATGTCGAAGACGGCATTGATGCCAGTCACACCAGCCAAGGTGGCGCGATCGAGCATCGCCTGAGTGATTTCAAATTTGTAGAAGTCTGTCTCGCCATTGCCTGTGCCGGTGATCGTCAGATGAGGGATGAGCGAGTTGTCGATTTCAGGATTGTAGCTCGTGCCCCAGCTGCCGAAGTCGATGGGCTGGGCATTGAAAGCATTGTCATGGCTGGCGGTCTCATTCATGACCGAGGTGCCGAAGTCTCCGACGAAGCGTGTCACGGTCTTCTTCTGCACCGTGTAGGGTGAGGCCGGGAAACCAGCCGGTGGGGTGGTGGTGATGTCGGCCACCAGCTTGTCAGCCAGCAGGCTCAGTGTGTTCGTCGTTGGGGTGACAGCAGCGGTGTAAGTTGAGGTGGCGCCGCCGTAAGTCGAGAGGGTGATGGAGATCTTGTCGCCTACCACGGGAGTTCCTGAGAGCGCGATGTTCAGCTGACGCCATCCGGCTAGTCCGCCAAAGGATGCCCTGCCCTGAGTCATGCGAGCGGTGAATCCCAGCTTCACGGCATTCGTGTCCGAGATGGTCAGCAGGCCCGTGGTGGGATCGACGGTGGCGTTGTAGAGACCGCCGGTGGTGATGGCGGTTTTCAGTGCGTTCGCCAGATCGATCTTATTGGTAAGGCCCTGAGATGAGACCGTGTAGGTGGAAACAACGGAGTCGCGGGTGAGAGAGAGTTCCCAGGTCGGATAGGCAGCCACGTTGTCATCCAGACTCACGACGACTTGCAGCCAGACCGCAGTCCCGCTGATGGTTGCCTTGATGTCGCTTGCCTGAAGATTCAGAGTCGAAATCGATACTCCGGCCACGATGGCGGGGCTTGTGGGAGCCAGCGTCACATCCAGCAAGACCACGCTATCAAGAACCGCCGTGATCTGGCCGCCGCCGAGGAGGATCAGATCGCTCGGTTCGATGACGGAGGTGGAACCGAGAGTCTCGCGGACGAGCACGCCAGCGACGTTGTTGTCAGCAATCTTCACGTCCACCGACCCGACGTCTCTGCTTTCGCCATTCGAGCCAGCCACATAGGAGAAGACCTGGCCATCCAGCATCACGCTCCAAGTGCCGCCGACGGGGACTGCACCGGAGAAGGTCAGCGTGAGATTGGCGTAGACCAGAACATTTTGCACGGTCATGGCTCCGGCAGGGCCTGCAACGGAGACGGTGAGCGGGTTGCCATTGAGGCTGCGGACGATCAAGGTATCGCCCAGAAGCGAGGCATTGTAGTCGCCGCTGCCATTGATGGCGTCACGCAAGGCGCGCGAGATGGCCGAGAGGGACTGATCTTGCGCCCCCACCAGAGAGACAAAGCTCTTCGGACCACCCAGCGCACCGCTGTCAAGCGTGATGCTCCATGTTTGATTCTGCACCGGTGTGCCGCTGAAGAGAATGTTCTTCACGTCCAGGGCCGTAGTCGCCGTACCGCCGATGGTGACGTTGCCGCCGGAAAGACTGCGGGCGTCGATCAGGCCGCCACCTGCACGAGTGATGGTGAGCACATGGCCTGCGGCATCTGCCGTCACGTTAAACTGAGCCGCAACATCACCTTCCACTTTCGATGCGAGTCCGATCGTCACGTCATTCAGCGTGAGAGCAAAGTAGTCCGCGCTGGTCGTGGTGGCATCGATCTCATGCGTGATGCGCGAGTAGTGGAAGCCTTCGTCCAGCGAGTCGGGGGAGGCAGTCACCCGGACCTTCTGCGGCTCATTCCAGTTGGCGGCAGTGAAGGTCAGCTGCGTCGCCGAGGTGACCACTTGCGTGTCGTGAATGATATTCACCAGAACGTTGGCCGTCGGCGCACGGGTCAGCACCACGTAGTAGTCGTAGAAGGCGGCGGAGGCCCCCTGCTCTGCCACGACCGCCTTGTCCGGGCCGGTGAGCACCACGACGCCTGCGGCATCGTCATCCACCACCTGTGCGATCACTGTTGGCACGTTGATCTTGTCATAAGCGCCGCCGTCATCGGCGCTGCCACCCTGCTGCACGCTGTGCTGGATCAAAATCTGTCGTGGTCCTTCAGCGAGAGAGTCGTCCGGCGCTGTCACGGTGACATACTGAGGGATGAACCAGTTGGTGCGGTCAAACACCAGAGTGACGCCATCGAGTTTGCCATTCACCGCCACTCCGTTGCCACCGGCGGCGACTTCGCTGCGTTTCGGGAGGACCGGCACGGCAGTGACCAGAACGGCCTCTTCAGGCGAGCGCGTGAGGACAATGGCATACTGAGATACCTGATAGCCGGCCATGAGCGGATTTTCGAAGACCATGAGCGGCCCGTTCACCAGGGTGATCACCAACCCGGCTTCTTCGTTGTCTGCGACATTGACAGAGATGCCCTGGGCGAAAATCGCCTGATAGCGTGCATCGGCGCTGGTGGTCTGATTCAAGATCAGGCCGCTGTGTCCGAGCAGATCATTGGCCACGACGGTGATTGCATCGCCATTGTTGCCGCCACCGACGTGGAAGGTGTCACTGCCCAGACCGCCCACCACTTCGATGGCCACGGCATCGGAGGTGCTTTGGATGAAAAAGGTGTCATTGCCCTCCAGGGCATCCACCACGACTTTTTCAATACCGCCGTAGCGAACGAACAAGCCTGCTCCCAGAATGCCCTTTTCAGTGATGACGAAATCATCGCCGTACTCGGTGCCGATGACGGTGAGTGTGTCAAAGCCATCACCGCCTTCAATGTTCACCGGTGCATTGACGGTGTAGGAAATAAAGTCCGCACCCTGGCCGCCATTGATGTTCGTGAACGGAGCTTTCGAATCGGCCGGATCGACCTTGACGAAGGCGCGCACGGTGAAGGTGTCGTCGTCCTCTTCCCCATAGAGGTAGAGGTCCGCCTTGTTGCTGTAAACTGTGAAGGTGTCACTGCCAATGCCGCCGTAGATGGTGGTCGGATTGCCCTTGCCATTGCCGTTGCTGAGGTAGCCCTGGGTCGTCAGCGTGGTGCGGAAGAAGTCGGAGGCAGCGAGGCCCGTCGCGTCGCGGAAGTTCTTGTAGTCGTCCGTGGAGTCATACAACGCCAGTTCGGAGCCCGCTGGCAGATCGGAAGGATGGCGAGGTGCCGCGAAGATCTGACCGATCTGGAATTTGTCATTGCCCGCTTCGCCATAAAGCGTCAGCGGCGAGCTGGTGTCGTCGAGAACGAAGGTGTCGTCCTCATCGCCGCCATAGACGGCGATGTCATTGATGGAGGAGTCGTAGTTGATGCGCTCCGCGAGTCCTGTGAGGTTGCCCTGCGCATCAATGCCCACGGCAGCGATGACGTTCGGACGGAACAGGAAGAAGTCTTTCCGTGGCGTGCCGTAGACTTTCATCCGGTTCGGTCCAGCCACTGCATTGTCGGTGACGCGGATCACCGTCGAACCATATCCGGCCAGGCCGATTTCATAGAGATCACTGCCTGCTCCACCGTTCAGCGCCAAAGTCGCGGAAAGAAGACCATTCTCATAGGTTTGAAGCCCGCCGCGGTCGTAGTTGACGCGGATGACGTCATTGCCAGTGCCTGCATTGACCGTGGTAAAACCACCGATGCTGCGTATGTTGATGATGTCGTTGATCTGGTTGTCCACGGACGTTTCGTTGCCCGTACTGATCGTCGTGACGGAACCGGCAGGCGTGCTGTCGAGGAAGAACTGATCATTGCCGTCGCCCAGCCAGAGGGAGATCTTGCTGAAGGACGAATAGGTGATGCCACTGCCGGTCATGGCGGTGTGGGTAAACTCCGTGGCGGTCAGCGCACCCGATCCAGCCAGCGTATCGCCGCTGTTATCCAGATAGATCTCGTTGCTTGCAGCCTCCCCGTTGAGCGTCAGATGTCCGGCGATCTGGTTCAGCCTTGACGTGGTGACCGGTGGAACCAAAGCACCTGTGACGATGTCACTGCTGGCCAGTCCGCTGTAGGTGCTGCCCACGTAAACTTTGTTCAGGCCACCGACGCCCAGATTGACCGTTGTCCGCGTGCTGTGCGAGCTGTTGATGGTGACGATGTCTGCACCGCTGCCCAGGCTGACGAACAGGTCTTCGATTCCAGTGTATTGGATGCCCTTGGCTACATCATCTGCGCCCATGCCGAGGCCGGTGATCCGCGTGCTGGTGATCAGACCGATATTGGCAGCAGTATCACCCGTGTCGTTGAGGGTAAGTGTGTCGTTCGCGCCCTGACCGTTGATGATGAGTTTGCCACTGATTGCATTGAGATTCACGCCAGTGCCGACTTCGGAACCGCCCACGGTCACTGCCGCCGAACCGGTGCCAGTGTTGAGCGTCGTGGTGGTGGTGGAGTTTGTGCTGCGGATGGTCGCCGTGGTCAGTCCGGCCCCCAGGGAGATAATCAGCGCATCGAAGCCTGTGTAGTCGATGCCCTTGTTCCCGGCATTAGCGCCCATGCCAATGCCGGTGAGCAGTCTGGCGGTGAGGATCAAAGTCCCAACCACGCTGTCACCGGCGTCATTGACGTTGAGCGTATCGCTGCCGCTGCCAGTAATCGTGAGCCTGCCATTGATGGAGTTGACGTCGCCTGGGGTCGGAAGATTGGTGGTGCCCACATTGACCGTGTTGGTGCCGGTGCCGGTGTTGATCGTGGAATCCATCGCCGCTGCGCGGATGTTGATCGAGTCGTTCCCATTCCCGCCATTGATGGCGAAAGCGGCGGCCGAACTGTTGACCGTGATGGTGTCGTCATCGTCATCCCCGTTGATGATGAAAGCTGCGGAACTGGCGTTCACGGTGACAATGTCATTCCCGCTGCCAGCGTTGACCGTGAGGGTGGCGGAATTGGTGTTGATCGTGATCGTATCGACTCCGTCGAAGCCGTTGATGGTGAGTCCGCCGGTGTTAGCGGTCACGGTGAAGATGTCGTTGCCAGAACCGCCATTGACCGTCGTCGGGATCACGGCTGCGGTGATGTTGAAGGTGTCGTTGCCACCGAGACCGTTGACCGTGAGAGACTCGATATTGGAGTAGTTGACGACCTCGACGCCGACGGAAACACGCGAGCCCGTGATCGCGATCAAATTTGCAGCGGAGGTGCCATTGACCGTGAGCGTGTCGCCCGCACCCGCGCCCGAGTCGTTGATCGTCACGTTGCCGCTGCCGGAGCCCGTGACACTGACGGTGTAGGAGTCGGTACCGCCAGCGCCGTCGATCGTTGCGCTGCCGGTCCAGCCGCTGACAGTGAAGCTGTTGGCACTGGCACCACCGGTGAGCTTGGCCACTTCGATGGAAGTCAGCGTGAAGCCGCCCGTGCCGGAACGACCCAGCGTGGTGTTGGACAGAGTGAAATTGGCGTTGTTGGCTGCCACGATCGTATCCGTGCCGCCACTGCCATCGATGAGGCCTGAGCCTGACCACCCGGAGATGGTGAAGGTGTTGTTGGCGCTGCTACCGTAGAGTTCAGCAATGGCGAGATTGGAAAGTGTGATGGAGGCACCCGACTCCTGCAGCAGGATATTTGTCAAAGTCAGGTTCGTGGAAGTGCTCGAGCGGATGAGGCTGGTGGCACCGTTGGCATTGAAGGTCGCGTTGCCGGTCCAGGGGGTTGCTTTGCCCGTGGTCGGATCAGGCAGACTGCTAGTCTCATAGGTGGCATTGACCGCACCGTTGAGCACCACGTTCTTGACGCCTTCAAAGGTGACTGTGTTGAGGGTGACGCCGTCGCCATAGTTGAGGCTGCCATCGCTGAGATTGTAGTTCGCCCAGCCGGGGGCATAGACCGTGACCTGCCCACCCGAGTTGTCGGTGACCTTGCTCAGTCCGGAGCCTGCGATGAAGGCTCCGCCGCCGGGACCGTACTTGACGGTGGTACTGCCACTGCCGCCTTGGACAGTCGCCGCGCCCCCTCCCATGAAGAAGCGGTTGGTTCCCGTGACGGTCTTGCCTTCGTTGATCTTCACCGTGGCAGTGATGCTGTCGTCGATGGAGATGAAGTTGTTGGTGTTGCCCGTGTCCCGGACCACGATCTTGGTCACGCCGTAGAAAGGATCACTGTCAAAGCCGAGCGCGCTGACGATGATTCCCCCGTTTGAATTTTTGGTGAGCGTGTAGCTCTCATCCTGAGCGCCGTACAGGGACCCACGGACACCGGCATCGATCCCGATATTGAGAGTGAGTGTATCTCCCGACTGGCTCGCGAGGATAGGTGGTGGCGGCGGCGGATTCAGGTCCAGAGCGCCCCAGGTCTTCGTCCAATTCCCGGAGATGACCAGAGCAGGAACGTGGACGGTGTAGGTCTTCCACGGCGTCCAAATTCGGAAAGAGAATGCCGGTGTGATTTCCAGCGACAGGTAAACCTTGGTCTTCAGGTAGCCATTGTCGATGGCGAAGATTCCAGAGGCTTTGATCTTGATGCCGAAGGCACCGAACTTGCCTGCCAGGCCACCGGCGAATCCTGCACCCGTGTTGGTGCTGATGCCGTTGATGTCGGTGAAGGAGATGCTCTTGTTGGAGAACGCCACCCAGATCTGGCCCTGGAAGCCGAAGACATCTGGATCAAGGAAGGTCAGCGTCGCCGCTGCCGTGAAGCTGTAGTCCCCATTGACCAGGAAGTAGCCGGTGACGTTGAGATTGATGACGCCGAAGAAATCGAGGGTGAGATCGAAATGCGGAATGCTGAAGCCAGCGCTGGAGATCTCGATGACGAGGCCACCGGTCAGCTTGAACCCAAACAGGTTCACATCGACATCAGTGACTCCGATGCGGAAGAAATTGGCTGCGATGACCTCTCCCGTGGCGGTGTCCGTGCGGGCCACGCGGCTCGTATTGATCATGAGCTGGAACTTGCCGGTGATTTTGAAACTGGCAGCAGGTGAAACATTACCGGTGAACTTGAGACTGAGGGCCAGACCCGGATTGGAGTCGTAATAGATTCCGGCAAAGCCGCTCACACTGAACGTCGCGCCGAAGAAGGACAGGTTGGCGCCGAGGGCAACGGTCAGACTCGATCCGGTCACGGTGATGTCGAACGTACCGTCAAGGTCCAGCGCACCGCCGAGGAACTTGAGGTGACCCACCGCATGAATCCGGGCGAAGAAGCCGCTGTCTCCCTTTGGAATGGTGATGCCGGCCAGCGTGACCGCCGCGCTGGTGGTATTGATCTGGAGCTGGAACGAGGCCGTCAGGTCGAAGCCGAGGCTGGATGGAAGAGTGAAGCCTGCGGAGAAGTTCAGGCTGATAGCCGCCGCGACGCCTGCATTGCTGATCTGGATGCCGCCTTCCGCGAGGAAGGAGAAGACGGTGTTGCCGTTCAGCTTGACGGCCATGGTCGCCTTCACTTCCATGGTGAAGCTGACAGCGCCGCCACCGATCTCGGCCACGACGTTCATGGTGCCCGTAAGCGTGAAGACATCCGCGAGCGTGATGCTGCCGCGTCCGATGATGACCAGGTAGGCGCTGTTTACAACGGGTGTCCACGTGCGGTAGTCGGCAAGGCCGTTGGCAGGTTTGCCACCAGGGATGACCAGCATGCGCTTGCCACCAATAATGGTCTCATAGCTGACGGTGGCGAGTGGGTCCGCTGAATTGAAATCAGGACCCTTCACCGTGGGCACCGGCGGACTTGGTGGCGTGGTGACCAAAGGCGTGGGGATCTCATAGGTGATCTCAACGCCCGTGGTGTTCATCACGAGCAGCCACTTCGCGCCGATAACCAGACCTGGAATGGCTTTGCTGCCCTGACTGAGGGTGAGCTTGGCAGCGAATCCCGCGTTGGCGCCGAACTGCACGTAGATCAAACCCACCGCATTGTAGGAGAAGATGGGATTGTCCGAATCAGGCCCGAGCAGCAGGTCGGCGCTCACAAAGATGGAGAGGTGATCCTTGTTGATGTCGATCGCCAGAGTACCATCCACCCGGAAGACTTTCACCCCGGCGATGATAAAGTCAGCGTGGCCGATGATGAAGATGCTGAAGGATTCCGGAGCGAGATCGAGCACAAGCGGGCCACCCGAGATGATGAGAGTCACTTTCTTCAGCTCGCCCGATGTGTTGAGCTTGATGAAGAACTGCCCGCCGACGGTGATGCCCCAAGGTTCCAGAAACTCGCCATTCGGCACGAGAAGGAATCCGCCCCAGACATTGACGGTGCCATCGCTTTCCCGCTTGATGGTGATCTCCCCTGCCGCAGTGCCCAGAGGATCGGTCTGGATGTCTGGCAGACTGAAGGAACCATTGGCCAGAGTCACCGTGAAGCTGTCGGAGGCGAAGCTGAGTGTCAGAGTGGCCTCGACATGGGCGCGGGCAATATCGAGCAGATTGTAGTCCGCCGCACCTGCGATGGAGATCTTGAAGACG
>NZ_JAQSEA010000187.1:0-1583 GCF_029946185.1 Prosthecobacter sp. | reverse complement strand
ATGTAGATTTGCAGCGGGCCAAAGTCAGACAGGCCGATGCGGATGTTGAACCCGGCCATTCCAGCGAATTCGAAGCCGGCCTGAATGCCTGCATAGAACACATTGGTGATGGCACCCGTCGCCTTGACCGATGTGCCGGTGTAGTTGCCGAGTCCGTCCACCATGCGGCCGGTCGGATCAAAGCGGATGACTCCGGCCGTGAGCGTGCCGCTGATCGATCCGCCAAAGAGATTGCCCGAGGCACCGATGGCGAGACCATCGATGGAGATGATCGGGAACTTGCCTTCAAAGAGCAGCTGAGGATCGATCACCGCATTGGTCACGGAGCCACTGATCGCAATCACGCCGATCGTGGTGTCCACTTCGGCGCTGAGCTGAATCAAGAAGTCGGCCGGATCGACATTGAAGTCTCTCCAGACTAGCGAGACTGAGGCGCTCTTCAAAGGCATCCAGGCAGGCCACTGGAGCGAAGTTGCATCGGCGTTGCCATTCTTGCCGAGCTCGATGGTGATGCCAAAGTTGGTCTTCGCGAGGAATGAGCCATCTCCCAAGATCGCAAAGTTGCTGGCTGAGCCGGAGAGAGCAATGGCATTGATGTTCAGCGTCGCGGTGATGGAACCGAAGCTGGCCAGTTCTTCATTCGCGCTGGCATTCGGCCTGATGGTGACGTTCGTGGCGGACAAGGTCACATAAGAACCCAGGGTGACGGAAAGACTCGTCGCTTTGATGTTGAGGAACTCCACGGAACCGCCCGTCGGGCCTGCCGTGAGATTGCTGAGATCAAACTTCAGGCCGACTTCAAAGGTGCCGGAGATGTTGTTGAACGAGGCTGAGACCGGCCCGACACCGATCGTTGCCGAGACGGCACCGATGGTGATCTGCGCTGAGACATTGCCACTGAAGTCAAAGTTGAAGTGGTGGAACTTGATGAAGGGACTGACCAGTGTGAGCGGGCCGAGTTTGCGGGGCACCCCGTAGTTGGCCACGGTGCCGGTTGGATTTGCGGCGGTCACCGCCGCAGGAGAAGTCGTGGTGGAGACTGGCAGTTCCGCCGTCTGTCCCATGAACCCGACGCCTGGGTTGGCGAAGGAGATCAGCTTGAAGCCATTGTTCGCGGCCACCGGAGAGCCAGTGACATGACGGAACTGGGCATCGCCGGTGAGGCTGGCCATCGGAACGCCGTCATCCAGGAAGGACACCGTGGCACCTTTGAGGTTGAAATTGTTCACCACCACGGTGCCGTTCGCATAGTGGTGGATTTCGATCTTGTCGGCGCTGAAGCTCACATACGTGCCAATGGTGAAGGACACGTTTTCCAGCACGAGCAGCTTGTCCCCGGCGAGCCATGAGCCGAGATCGTCACGCACGCTCAGTCCGCCTGCGGTGGACTGAGTCGATGTTACGGTGCTGCTGAAGGTGGTGTAAACTGCCGAACCGGCGCTGATGGTGAAGAGCACCGTCGGCGTAGGCATGGAAGGATCCTGCAAGGTCAGCGTGACGCCGGTGAGAGCTGTGCTGGAGGCGCCGGTGGCGGGAGTGCTGGTGTCACCGGTCGCTGCGGTTATAAGAATGGTATCGTCAAT